>JAGHTQ010000170.1 GCA_018065295.1 Candidatus Colimonas fimequi
TACCATGCTCTCAGATGAATTGCAGTTGCAGCAACGAGAGTGATCCATCCGTATTCCCCTGAATATGTACGATGAATATCAGTAAACTCATAGCCTTCTGGCTTCACGTCAGTGTCAATCAGGAAGAAATTCATATCGTCAACCGCGAAGAGATAAGTAGCATTCTCTGTGTTTACGCCAAGAGGTGCAAGCTCAGCAAAAGTTGGATACTTAACGGCATCACCATCAGGCTTAACAAGAAGCAGATTTCTGCTATCCATAATTACAGCCATATCCTCAGGCTGTGCAGTTAAATTCTTATACTGATTATAAAAAACATGTGGAGCTATGTCCTGAATCATTTCTTAGGTCCCCCTTTGTGTTGTGTATTTCCACGCTGTACGGACATGAAGATGCCGGCAATCAGCATTGCTGTGAAGATGAAAAATGCCATGTGCATTGTCTTCAGGAGCTGATCTGGCTCTGTCTCGTAGAGCGAAATGTTGCCAATATTCATTGAAACTACCAGTGTGATTACAGCCATCGAGAATGACTGACCAGTAGTTCTTACAGCTGATAGCAGTGAGTTGGTAACTCCGAATTTTGACGGTGGTACGCATCCCATAACGATATTGGTATTAGGCGATGAGAACAGTGCAGTACCTACGCCAGCCATGCAAAGGAACAAGCAAACTGCAATCATCGATGTATGATAGCTGGCAAATCCGAAGAACAGAAGGGTCATTGTACTGAGAATGAGACCACCTGTTACCAGCTTGTATGCTGCAACCTTATCGCTTAGTTTACCCATCTTCGGTGAAAGTACAGCCATGAACAGTGGCTGTGAAATCAGGATAAATCCTGCAATCTGTGATGAGAATCCCATTACTACCTGCAGATAAATTGATACCAGATAGCTGAGAGCGAATGTTGTGCTGTAGTGGAAGAACGCAGTGATGTTGGACAGAGTAAATACCTTGTTCTCTGCGAAAAGTCTTACGTCCATCATCGGATTATCCACTGACAATTCTGCGCGAACGAATGCAATAGCAAGAATCAGTCCTGCTACCATGAACGCCCAACCCAGCTTAGATGAATTAAGGGTTGTCAGGCCGTAGATCAGGCAGCTTACCATGAATATATAAAGGATGTTGCCCTTCACATCCTGAGCGAATTTCTTAGTCTTAATAGGTTCCTTGTCGACACCGCGCAGTGCGTTGAAGAGAGCGAATGCACCCATAAGTCCGGCGAAGACGAATACCCCTCTCCAGCTGAAGTGGGTATTGATAATACCTCCGAGAACTGGGCCAAGTGAAAGGCCCAGGTAAGTACCGGATGTAACAATACCGATAGTCTGACCTCTTCGCTCCGGTGGGAATGCGCTCAGTGCAATTGGCACGTTAGTGGCGAATATCATGGATGCGCCCAGTGACTGAATAGCACGGACTGCGATGATCATCCAGCCTTTAGTACAGAATAATGCCAGACCGCATGTAATGATGAATATGGAAACGCCTGTAAGCAAAAGGGTTCTATGACTTGTGCTATCTGCAATTTTGCCCATTGGCACGGAGAATGCAGCGACTACTATTGTATAGATTGAAATGATCCAGCCTACGGATGTAGCGCCCAGATGAAAATAATCACCCATGGCTGGAACGCTAAGTGTCAGTGCACTTCCGGCGAAAGATGTGATAAAAGCCGTGCTCATGGCAGCCATAAGCACGGTATTCTGTTTTTTAGTGTTCTTAACCTTCTCCATTATCTCTATCTCCGTAGAGTAAATTTATTTAGTGATATATTCGTCCCAGTGCTCGATAAGTTCAGGAACTACTTCATAAAGGTCACCTACGATGCAGTAGTCTGCAATCTCGAAAATAGGAACGTCCTTATCAGTGTTAATCGCGATGATAGTCTCGGAGTTCTCAATACCAGCCAGGTGCTGGATAGAACCTGAGATGCCGCATGCGATGTAGATTCTTGGACGAACGATAGTACCAGTCTGACCGATCATCAGTGATTCGTCGATCCAGCCGGCATCGATAGGTGCGCCTGATGTTGCAACAACGCCGCCAATCTTATCAGCAAGTTTCTGCAAAAGTTCAAAGCCTGATGCATCACCAAGGCCTCTTCCGCCAGCAACGATAATCTCGGCGTCAGCAAGCGCAACGCCGTCAGCAGCATCAACTGTTTTGCCCTTAACAGTAACGCGAATATCTTCGGCAGTGATGCCTGCATTAACAGCAACGATTTCGCCAGTAGCAGCAGGATCCTTCTGAAGAGAATCCATAACTCCAGGACGAACTGTAGCCATCTGTGGCTTAGTCTTAGGGCAAACCATAGTTGCCATCAGCTTGCCGCCAAATGAAGGCTTAGTCTGCTTGAGAAGCACGTCGTCAAGGTCCAGAGTGCTTGGATCAAGCATAGTCTCAGCCTGAGCGTATGCGATATAATCGTCAGCCTTAATGTCAAGGCGTGTGCAGTCAGCTGTAAGTCCAAGACCCAGACGAGCTGCGATTCTTGGCGCCAGGTCACGTCCCTGAGGAGTAGCTCCGTAGAGGACGATGTCCGGGTTATATTCAGTGATAGCTGCGCAAACAGCCTTAGTGTATCCGTCAGTTGTGTAGTTAGTCAGATTTTCGTCAGCAATAACGTAAACCTTCTTAGCGCCGTAGGCGATAGCGTCCGCTGCGGCTTGGCGTGAGTCTTCTTCATTTCCGGCAACTACCGCGCAAAGGGTATTGTCGCCATCCATATCCTTCACCAGTCTAGTTCCTTCACCCAGGAGCTGTGCTGATGCTGGTGCGAGTACGCCGTCATTCTGCTCTGCGAAAACCCAGAGATCTCTGTATGTCTTATCTGTCATCTCCCGCACCTCCTAAATTATTCTCTTATCCTTAAGTGCTGCCAGCAGATTAGCTGCCTGCTCAGCACCTGATTCGCCTTCAACGAACATGCCGCCCTTGCCCTTCTTAAGAGGGAATGAGCTGATTACTACAGAAGGTGATCCAGCAAGGCCCACGCTATCAGCATCAAGACCTAAGTCTTCGATGTTCCATGAAGTAATTTTCATAGGAGCGAAAACGTTGTGCATGTGTGGATATCTTGGCTGGTTCAGATCCTTGATTGCAGTAACAAGGCAAGGAGTGTTAACTTCAACTTCTTCGTGATATCCTTCCAGCTTACGGCTGATAGTAACAGTCTTCATGTCTTCTGAAATCTCAAATGATGAAGCGTATGTTACCTGAGGAATATCCAGTCTCTCAGCAAGCTGTGGACCTACCTGAGCTGTGTCACCGTCAGTTGCTTCTCTACCTGCGAAAACAAGTGAGATTTCACCGTTATCAGCAGCCCATTTCTCGATAGCAGTCTTAAGAACTGTTGAAGTAACGAATGTGTCCGAACTTGCAAGCGCGATATCGTTAATGAGGATACCTTCATCAGCGCCCTTAGCGATGGCTTCGAAGAGAACTTCTTCTGCCTGAGGAGGTCCCATTGTAACTACTGTGATATATACGTCGTCGTGCTTATCTTTAATCTTGAGTGCTTCTTCAAGAGCGTTAGCGTCATCTGCGTTGAGAACGCCAGGGACGCCTTTGCGAATAATTGATCCAGTCTTAGGGTCAATGCGCACCAGGTCGCTGTCGGGAACCTGCTTAGCGCATACGATAATATTAAATGCCATGTCTGTCTCCCTTCAGCTAAATGAATTTACTTGAAATAACTAACTTCTGAACTTCTGATGTGCCTTCGTAAATCTCAGTTACCTTGGCATCTCTCATCATACGTTCAACAGGGTAATCCTTAGAGAATCCATAGCCAGCCATGAACTGTACGCATCTTGTTGTAACTCTCATTGCAGTCTCTGCAGTGTGGAGCTTACACATTGATGCGAATTCACTGTATGGAAGACCTCTCTGCTTCAAGTCGATAGCGTGGTAGATAAGGCCACGTGATGCTTCGATTTCAGTCTTCAGTTCAGCCATCTCGAATGTGAGTGCCTGCATTCTAGTCAGCGGTCCGCCAAACTGCTTACGGGTCTTAAGATATGTAAGCGCTTCTTCGAATGCTCCCTCAGCAATGCCCAAAGCCTGTGCAGCGATACCGATACGGCCACCATCGAGAGTCTGCATTGCAATCTTGAAACCCTGACCTTCTTTGCCAACGAGACGATCCTTAGGGATGCGGCAGTTCTTGAATGTCAGGTTAACAGTTGATGATGCGCAGATACCCATCTTGCGCTGGTTTTCGCCGATGAAGAAACCTTCATCTTCTCTCTCAACGATGAACGCTGAAATACCCTTGTTCTTCTTTGACTTATCAGTCATGGCGAATACAAGAAAAACGTCGGCAGGACCGCCGTTAGTGATTAATGTCTTGATGCCGTTGAGAACGTATTCGTCGCCATCAAGAACGGCCTTTGTTTCCTGCTTGGCAGAGTCAGTTCCCGCATTAGGTTCAGTTAATGCAAAAGCGCCAAGTTTCCTGCCAGCTGCCATATCTGGAATGTATTTTCTTCTCTGCTGCTCTGTACCGAAGTGAAAAATTGGCCAAGTTACAAGTGAGATGTGTGCAGAGCAGATTACTGCTGTTGTTGCACATACCTTGCCCAGTTCTTCGATTGCAAGATAGTATGAGAGCAGGTCGCCGCCAGCGCCGCCGTATTCTCTAGGAACTGGAAGTCCCATGAGACCCATCTTGCCCATCTTCTCTACAGTTTCATGTGGGAATCTATGATTCTCGTCGATTTCTGCAGCGATAGGTTTAACCTCATTCTCTGCAAACTTACGGATTGTCTTAACAACAAATTCTTGTTGTTTGTTCAGTTCAAAATTCATTGAAGCCTCCTGAAAATTAGCACGATAATTATTCATAAATCTTAAACTGGAGTGCGCTATCACTCCACTTTATATTAAAGCACTCTGACCCCTAAAAAACAAGGAATAGATTGCATACAATTGCGAGATAAATTGACTCATAGATGTTGAATTTTGTATAATTATTTATGCATATAGGAGGTGCAATCATGAAATTATATGAAAACGGAATTTACCTGGTAAATGGTAACGAAATTATAGAAGATAACGGCGATGCTGCTGCTAAATTAGCGCAGAAGGGTATTGCTGTAGATAAGGCTGAAGCGGCTAAGGGAACAATGGCTTATGGCATCCTGAATGCACATAACACTTCAGGCAACATGGACAAACTCCAGATTAAGTTTGACAAGATGACATCACACGACATCACTTTCGTTGGTATCATCCAGACTGCTAGAGCATCAGGTCTTGAGAAGTTCCCAATTCCTTACGTTCTGACTAACTGCCACAACAGCTTATGTGCTGTAGGCGGAACTATCAACGAAGATGACCACATGTTTGGCCTTTCATGTGCTAAGAAGTACGGCGGAGCATACGTTCCTCCTCATCAGGCAGTAATCCACCAGTATGCTAGAGAAATGCTGGCAGAAGCTGGCGGCATGATCCTGGGCTCAGACTCACATACTAGATACGGAGCACTGGGTACAATGGCAATGGGCGAAGGTGGCCCAGAACTGGTTAAGCAGCTGCTCAATCAGACTTATGACATCAACATGCCTGGCGTAGTTGCTATTCACATGACAGGAGCACCAGTTCCTGGCGTAGGTCCTCAGGACGTAGCACTTGCTATTATCGGCGCTGTATTTAAGAACGGATACGTTAACAACAAGGTAATGGAATTCGTAGGCCCTGGCGTTGCATCAATGAGTGCAGACTTCAGAATCGGCGTTGACGTAATGACTACAGAAACAACATGTCTCTCATCAATTTGGGTAACAGATGAGAACGTTGAAGAATGGTATGCTATTCACGGCAGATTAGGAGCATACAAGAAGATGGCACCTGCAGACGTAGCATATTATGATGGATGCGTAGAGATCGACCTGAGCGCCATCAGACCAATGATCGCTATGCCTTTCCACCCATCAAACACATACACTATCGAAGACGTTCAGAAGAACCTGAAGGACGTTCTTGCAGACGTAGAGCAGAGAGCTCTTGTTAGCCTTGACGGTCAGGTTGAATATTCACTTAAGGATAAGGTTAGAAACGGCAAGCTTTATGTAGAACAGGGAATCATCGCTGGCTGCGCTGGCGGCGGATTCGAGAACATCTGCGCTGCTGCTGATATCCTTGAAGGCAAGTACATCGGCGCTGACGAATTCACTCTCAGCGTATATCCTGCAAGTACTCCAGTATACATGGAACTGCTCAAGAACGGTGCTGCAATGAAGATCCTCCAGTCAGGCGGCGTTATGAAGACAGCATTCTGCGGTCCATGCTTCGGTGCTGGCGATACTCCAGCTAACAATGCATTCTCAATCAGACACTCAACTAGAAACTTCCCTAACAGAGAAGGTTCTAAGCTGCAGAACGGTCAGATTTCTTCAGTAGCTCTCATGGACGCACGTTCAATCGCAGCAACAGCTGCTAACAAGGGTTACCTGACTTCAGCAACAGAAATGGATTGCGAAATCAAGACTCCTAAGTATTTCTTCGATGCTAGCATCTACGAAAACAGAGTATTCGACAGCAAGGGAGTTGCTGCTCCAGAAACAGAGATCAAGTTCGGACCTAACATTAAGGACTGGCCAGCAATGAGCGCACTGCCAGAGAACATGTTCCTGAAGGTTGTAGCAGAAATTCACGACCCAGTAACAACAACAGACGAACTGATTCCATCAGGCGAAACTTCATCATACAGATCAAACCCTCTGGGTCTTGCAGAGTTCACTCTCAGCCGTAAGGATCCTTCATATGTTGGCAAGGCTAAGGAAGTTCAGAAGGCACAGAAGGCTCTGGAAGCTGGCGAATGTGCTGGTGAAGCATTCCCAGAACTGAGACCTTACGTTCATAAGACTAAGGAGAGCTACCCACATCTGAACCACGACAACTTCGGCGTTGGCTCAACAATCTTTGCAGTTAAGCCTGGCGACGGTTCAGCAAGAGAACAGGCTGCATCATGCCAGAAGGTTCTCGGCGGATGGGCTAACATCGCTAACGAATATGCGACTAAGAGATATAGATCAAACCTGATCAACTGGGGTATGGTACCATTCCTCATCCCAGCAGGCGACCTGCCATTTAAGAACGGCGACTATCTCTTCATCCCAGAAATTCGCAACGCTATCATTAACAAGCTGACTGAGATTCAGGCATTCGTAATTGACCTTGAAGAAGGCCTTAAGCCATTCACTCTCAATCTCGGCGAACTCACTGACGATGAGAGAGAAATCATTCTGAAGGGCTGCTTGATTAACTACAATAGAGTATAAGAAGCGAAGCGCGTTTCGCGCATAAGATAAGGGCTCCGAATCGGAGCCCTTTTCTAGTGCGCTTATTTCATACGCGTGGGATTACGAACGTGTTTAGCAAAGCACGGAAAGCGGAAGAGTTCTTGACATCCTTTGGATAAGTGACAAGCAGACTCTCGTGGCTAACTAGGCCATTGTGGGTGTAGGCGATAAATTTCTCGCCGACTTTATCGCGATATTCTTTGTGGTGGATGAATCCTAAATGTTCATGAATGATAATGCTTCCGTCGGCCATAAACAGTGTGAAGTCAGGATAGTAAGTCTTGTATAGACGTCCGTTGTATTCAGTGGTGCCAGTGACTCCCGTCAGTTCAGTTACATCCAGTCGGAAACCTTTCTCGTATTGATAAGGGATTCCAAGCAGTTCATATAAATCACCCCACATTTTCTCCGCCATATTTCGAACCATAATTCCTCCATTAGTGGAATATCGCAGTTCTTCCCGTTTGTATGGGTTTTCGCTCTGTTTGCCATTTGCTTCGATTTGCTGCGGAGTCCAGGTGGTTTCGCTAATATTGAGCTTGGCCATGGCCAGTTTGTCTACACATTTCTGGATTTTATCGTAAGCTGGATCTTCAGCAAGAATCTCCAGCATTTCTTTTATAATTGAATGCTCACGATCTAGAAGTTTATGTCGTTTTTTGAGGTATCGTTTACGAGCTAGCTTCTTAATTAAATCAACTTCGCGAGATATTCCCTGCTGGGCATCCTTGGTCGAATGGAAAATTATGGATATTATATAAATACCAAATTCTTCCAATAAGGTCAAGAGGTAATGTGCTTCCAGGGCTGAAGAGCGCCAATAATAGGGGATGCGCTCGAAGCGTGTGCAAAACTATTACGTGGAGTCTTTGCATAATAGATTTTGTTGGATTTAGGGCAGGCGAACTATTATTGGCTGGGGAGGCGTAATAGATATTTATCGAAGACGAAGAAAAAACTATTATAGCGGGGCGAAATTCAATGAGAAAAAGCGAAATTCTGGCGTTTGAAATGGAGCGATAATAGGTTTTGATTAGAGAGAATTAAATATGTATTACGGCGTAGTGAGCAATAATAGATTATAGGCACAGGAGAAAGAGAAATATATTATAGCTAGAAGATGAATAATAGGTTGTGCCGAACCAAACGAGATTTATGTATTATATGGAAGTTGACGCAGAATGAAGGACATCAAGAGCGCGAAAAACGCAGGCAACTATGCAAAACATATTGCGCGCGAGCGACATAATAAGCTAAAATATATCCGTATGTATAAAAAATGAAACAGGAGGGCATGAAATGCCAACATTAAGTAAGAGAGTAGGAACATTCACAGATTCAGTAATCCGTAGAATGACAAGAATTAGTGACGAACATGGTGCAATCAATCTTTCACAGGGCTTCCCTGATTTTGATCCACCTAAGGCACTTATGGATAGACTTGCAGAAGTAGCATATGAAGGACCTCACCAGTATTCAGTAACTTACGGTGACCCTAACATCCTCAATGCTATTGCTAAGAAGGCTGGAAGAACAATGCAGATGGACATCGATCCTGATACAGAAATCTGCGTTACTTGCGGCGGTACAGAGTCAATGATGGCTACAATGATGACTATCGTTAACCCTGGTGATAAGGTAATGGTATTCTCACCATTCTATGAGAACTATGGTGCAGATGCTATTCTGTCAGGAGCAGAGCCAATCTACATCCCACTGGTTCCACCAGAATATCCAGTAAACCTGGAACTGATCGAAGAAGGCTTCAAGCAGGGCGCTAAGGCAATCGTTATCTGTAACCCATCAAACCCATGCGGTAAGGTATTCACTCGCGATGAACTCATGGCAATCGGCGAACTTTGCCTGAAGTATGATGCATTCGCAGTAACTGACGAAGTATACGAACATCTGGTATATGCACCAGCTGTACACACTCACATGGCTTCACTGCCAGGTATGAGAGACCATACAATCACTTGCAACTCACTCTCCAAGACTTACTCAATCACTGGCTGGAGACTGGGATACGTTATCGCACCTGCAGACGTTATCGAAGGTATCCGTAAGGTTCATGACTTCCTTACAGTAGGCGCACCAGCACCACTTCAGGAAGCAGCATGCGCAGGCCTTAACATGCCAGAATCATACTATGAAGAACTGAACAAGATTTACCATGAGAAGAGAGATTACTTCCTGGCAGGTCTCGATAAGGTTGGCCTTAAGCACAACGTACCAGAAGGTACATACTTCGTAATGGTAGACATCAGTGATTTCCTGGCTCTGCCACAGTTCGAAGGCATGACTGACCTGGAATTCTGCGAATGGCTCATCATCAACACTGGTGTTGCAGCAGTTCCTGGTTCAAGCTTCTTCAGAGAAGAAGTTAACAACCTGATCAGATTCCATTTCGCTCGTCAGAAGGATACACTTGATGAAGTTATCAAGAGACTGGGCAAACTGCAGGATCTGCTCAAGTAAGATATAAACAGGGTGTTGCACCGAGCAACACCCTTTCTTCACATATAAGGGAGGTATTAGAATGAAGACAGTTGGATTTATCGGCGTAGGAATCATGGGCAAGTCCATGGTTAGAAATCTCATGAAGAATGGATTTGAAGTGCACATTTTCGCAAGAACTCGTGCAAAGGTTGAGGAGGTCATCTCAGAGGACGCTATCTTCCACGAAACAATAGCTGAGTGTGCAGCAGATAGAGACGTTGTCATCACATGCGTTGGTTATCCATCTGACGTTGAAGACGTATACTTCGGCGATGATAGAATCATCGCTAATGCTAAGAAGGGCGCTTTGCTTATCGATATGTCTACAACTGATCCATCACTGGAAGAGAGAATTGCAGCAGCTGCTGAAGATGTCGGTCTTAGATTCCTGGACGCTCCGGTAACAGGCGGTGATAGAGGTGCTAAGGCGGGTACACTTTCAATCCTGGTTGGCGGCAATGACAAGAGCGACTTCGATGACGCTATGGATCTTTTTGAAGCCATGGGCAAAAATATCACATACTACGGCAAGGCTGGATGTGGTCAGCACGCTAAGCTGGCTAACCAGATTATGCAGGGCTCAATTATGTCAGCCATCTGCGAAGGCTTATCATATGCTAAGGCCATGGGCCTGGATCTTGACGTATTCATGACAGGGGCCAAGGGCGGCGCTGGTCAGAATGCACTGCTGGAATCATACGGCCCAAGAATCAAAACTGGCGACTTCGCACCGGGATTCTTTATTGACTTCTTCATCAAGGACATGGGACTTGGATATAACGCAGCTAAGGAGAGCGGCCTTGAACTTTCATCACTGAAGCTGGCTATGGACCACTACAAGGAGCTGAGCGAAGCGGGTCACGGACTTGACGGTATGCAGTACCTGATCAACTACTACAAGTGGGACTAGCCGACTAAGCTGAATAGAAACTGAGATAAACGAGTGGCAATCACCACTCGTTTTATTATGCAAATCATATGGCGGTGCTAGGGAATATATGGGTTGTAATGTGGACTAATCGGGTATATAATTCATACATAACTGACACTAAGACAATCAGGAAGGTACTTTCAATGAGTAGATACAATGCAGAATCCGAGGTTAAGAACGTTGTTAAGCGTCTGCTCGGTGATTATCAAGGAAGCAAATACATAGATCAGATTAATATGTTCGACAAGCCTGACAAGGACGAGGTTGTTGAACTGGTTAACAGAATGCTCCAGCTGGTTTTCCCTGGATATTTCAGAGACAAGACTCTTAAGCTCTATAATGCAGATATCCAGATGGCAGCCCTCGCTGAAGATGCATTCTATAGACTGGACAAGCAGGTAGCGTTAGCGCTGCAGTTCAATAGAGATGGAGCTATACTCACACCACTTGAAGCTGAAGAGAAGGCTCATTTTATTACTAAGAAATTCTTTGAGAAACTTCCTCAGATTCGTGAATATGTTGATACAGACCTGCAGGCTGCATTCGACGGCGACCCTGCAGCAGGAAGTAAGGAAGAAGTTATTCTGGCTTACCCTGGCATGCTGGCTATTACAGTAGCTAGACTTGCCCACGAGCTCTATCTGATGAAGGTTCCTGTACTACCAAGAATGATGACAGAAATCGCGCATACTCAGACTGGTACTGATATTCATCCAGGTGCAACAATCGGCAAGTATTTCTTCATCGACCACTGCACAGGCG
>JAGHTQ010000168.1 GCA_018065295.1 Candidatus Colimonas fimequi
GCCCTTGATATGGGTTCGCTGATTGCGGGCGCTAAGTTCAGAGGCGAGTTCGAGGAGAGACTTAAGGCAGTTCTTAACGAAATCGAGAAGTCAGAAGGTAGAATCCTTCTTTTCATCGACGAACTGCACAACATCGTTGGTGCGGGTAAGAGCGAAGGCGCTATGGACGCAGGAAACCTGCTTAAGCCTAAGCTTGCCCGCGGTGAGCTTCACTGCATCGGTGCTACAACACTTGATGAATACCGCAAGTACATTGAGAAGGACGCAGCTCTTGAGAGAAGATTCCAGAAGGTGCTGGTTGACCAGCCAACAGTGGAAGACACTATCTCAATTTTGCGTGGCCTTAAGGAGAGATTTGAAATCCACCACGGCGTTCGTATCACAGACAACGCCCTTATCGCATGCGCAACACTCAGTGATAGATACATCAGCGACAGATTCCTGCCTGACAAGGCTATAGATCTGATGGACGAAGCCGCATCTAAGATTAGAACAGAAATCGATAGTATGCCTGCTGAACTGGACGAGATCTCGCGCAAAATTATGCAGCTTGAAATCGAGAAACAGGCCCTCGGCAAGGAAACAGACAATGCTTCCAAGGCCCGCCTTGACCACCTTGAAGCGGAGCTTGCTCAGCTGCGAGATGAGAGCAACGCTATGCGTGCTCAGTGGGAGAGCGAGAAGAAGGCAATCGTACAGGTTAAGGTAGTTAAGCAGCAGGTAGAAGACGTTAAGCACGAAATCGAAGAGGCTGAACGTAACTACGATCTGGAGAAGCTGGCTGAACTTAAGTACGGTACACTGCCAGATCTTGAGAAGAAACTTCAGATCGAGCGTGAGAAGGCTGAAGAAGCCAAGGACGCAAGACTTCTCAAGGAAGAAGTTGGCGAAGAAGAAATCGCTGAAGTTATTTCAGCGTGGACAGGTATTCCAGTTGCTAAACTGGTAGAGACTGAGAGAGAGAAGCTCATTAAGCTTCCTGAAATTTTGCATAAGAGAGTTATCGGTCAGGAAGAAGGTGTTCAGGGGGTCGCAGAAGCCGTTCTGAGAGCCCGTGCCGGCCTTAAGGATGAACATAGACCAATTGGTTCATTTATCTTCTTAGGACCTACAGGAGTGGGTAAAACAGAGCTTGCCAAGGCCCTGTCAGAAGCCCTCTTTGACTCAGAGAGAAACATGGTTAGAATCGACATGTCCGAGTACATGGAGAAGCACTCAGTATCTAGACTTGTAGGTGCGCCTCCAGGATACGTAGGATATGATGAAGGCGGTCAGCTGACTGAAGCGGTAAGACGTAAGCCATATAGCGTGATCCTTTTTGACGAAATCGAGAAGGCTCATCCGGATGTATTTAACATTCTCCTTCAGCTTCTGGATGACGGCAGACTTACTGACAACCAGGGAAGAACAGTTGACTTCAAGAACACAATCGTAATCATGACTTCAAACATCGGCAGCAGCTATCTGATCGATGGCATTAGAGATGACGGTACAGTTGCTGAAGACGTGAAGAAGAGAGTTGAAGACGAGACTAAGAAGTACTTCAGACCAGAATTCCTCAACAGAATCGACGACATCGTGGTATTCTCACCACTGACTCAGAATCAGATTGAAGGCATTATTACACTGGCTATGAAGGATATCGCTAAGCGTCTTGAAGACAGAGATATCACTCTGACTATGACTGATGCTGCACGTCAGTTCATCGCACGCGAAAGCTACGATCCGGCATACGGCGCAAGACCTGTCAAGAGATATCTGCAGAGAAGCGTTGAGACACAGCTGGCTGGCGAAATCATCCGCGGCAATATCAAGGATGGCGACGAAGTTGTCCTGGATGCAGATGGTGATAAGCTGACTTTCACAACTAAGTAAGTGGCGACGTATAAGAGAAATAAGAAACCCGGAAGCAATTGCTTCCGGGTTTTTGTCTGTGTTTTAAGCGCTTGCCAGGGCCTAACTCAATTTGAAATTATCCAATTTCGCGCCGTGGAATCTCTTCGTATAGAAACTGATTACGTACGTGCACGCTGCGTCGTAGATGAGCAGGATCACAATGCCTGCAGCGATAAGCAGTGGCATAGGAAGTCCGTTCGCGGCCAGATTGCCGCTAAGAACAATTCCTGCGCCTGTCAGGATCACGAAGAAATACAGTGCCTTGGCAACTGTACGGGTAAGCATTCCTGGAAGTCTATCCAGGAAAACTTTGATTATTCCGTAATAGCCGAACAGCAATATATATGCGATGACCATGATCTTATCTGGGACGATGAGAAATCCCAGAATTGAAGCGGCTACATATAGAAGCGCGCCGCCGCCGATACCCGTCTCGATGATCATGAACATGGTCATGACTGACGCGATACCCAGCATTGTCAGCTCCAGTCTAGGAATTATGGCACTGCCGTACAAAAATATAATTGTAAGGGCGAGAAAAATCCCGCCCAAAGTAATCTTATTAAGTGATTTCTTATTCTGCTTCTGTGTCACGTTAATCGCCTCACTAGAAATTAAATGCAGTCGCAGCAGCAGTCTGCGCAGATGTAACACTGAACTGCCTGACAGCAAAGGTCGTCAGTCTGATTATAGCCGCGGCCGTAAGCCTGGTTCTGATACTGATTACCCATGGACATGAGTCTAACGAAGGCTGTACGATATTCAGCGTTGCTTGGGTCCATGTTTGTAGCTGTCTGAAGCTTGTTGCGAGCATCGTCGTACCAGCCCTTCTTGTATGAAAGCATGCCCGCCAGGAAGAACCATTCAGCGCTTCTGTCTCTAGTGCCGTTAAGCATTGTCTCAGCTGCAACAAGATTGCCAGCGTCAAGAAGTCTTCTGATGTTCATGTAATCTGGTGTGCCCTGTGTGCTGCTGCCACCAGTGTTGCTGTTGTAGCCTGAGTACTGGCTGCCACCGCCGTATGAATATCCACCGGAACTCTTTGACTTCATAATCATGTCGTAAGCCTCGTTGACCTCCTGAAGCTTCTCTTCAGCCAGATCTGCCAAAGGATTGTCCTGATGTCTATCAGGGTGATACTTCTTCACCAGTTCCTTGTAGGCCTTCTTAATTTCTTCTTCTGATGCAGTTGTGCTAACACCAAGAACCTCATATGGATTCATTTTCTTCTCCCTTCAGTGCATCCGGTCCGGCAATCGTAAGTCGAGTCTGATGATTGAGACCGAAGTAGATAATGTTCTCTAAAATACCTTGATTTTTCTTAATGTCTATTTCATCCAGAGACTGACTGATTACAGCCAGGTACTGGTATAGGTTAAATTTAAGTTCGTCTTCGATACGAGCTCTGAACTGGGCAGGCGTTTCGCTGGCCTTATCGTATTCGTATCTATAAAAGAGCGGGTTATACGCGCCGGTCTGCAGATTCTCCTCGATGTCATCGATGGCATCCACCAGGTAAATCCACTTGCCCATATGGTAGCCGATGCGGCCCAGAACCTGAGCTCTCTCATCGCCCTCGCCGTAGAGTTTCCTGACACCTTCGGCGAATATTATATCCATGATTTTCGCAAAAGAATCAGCCACCTGATCTAGCCCCGCGCACTTATCCTTCTCAAGAGTCGACAGCTGGTTCAGGTTCTCCTCAACCTCCGCGCAAAGGGTAGGGTAAGCAGCCTTAAGCTTCCTGTGAATTCTCTTAAACGCGCTCATTGCCACTCGCGCTGACAACTTATTCTCATCGTTAACGTCATCGGCCAGCTTGTACCATGCCAGAATGAGCATGACGTCAGCTGCATAGTCGATGGCAGCGTTACGGATAATTGGTTTCTTCTGAATGTGATGAGCTATGCAGTGCTCCCTGTTCATCTTGTCGGGAGCATCGCTCAAGGACTCCAAAATAACAGCTAGAAATGCAGCGTCGTAGCTGAGCACCATTCGTGGCAGCTGGCCATATCTGGCACCGATTGACTTGCATACTCCGCAGTAGTATCCGGTGTAGCATTCATATTCGCGAACCTTCAGTTCGCCCTTGTCGACCTTAACATATCCTAGCATAGATATAACATAACACTATAATGTGAAATCTGTGTGTTCAAGAAGTCCTTTATAAAGATTAAATCCGCTCATGAGCACTGTTTCGTCAAAGTCAAAATTAGTGCTGTGAAGTGAAATTCCTGTGCCTGTACCAAGCAGGAAAAATACTGCTGGCTTATATCTGCCGTAGAATGAGAAGTCCTCAGAAATCATAAGTGGCATCTGAAGGAATTCGTACTTGTCGCCCTGTCCATCAAGGACTGGCTTGATCTTGTCAAAAAGTGCAGGCTCATTATATACAGGTGGATAACCTTCGCTTCTGCTAAATGCTGTCTCGCATCCGTACTTCTCCTTAACGATTGCCAGCTGGCTTGTGAGAATATCTACAAGTTCAGCGAATGTTTCATCGTCATATGCACGGATTGTGCCCAGAAGATGAGTGTAGTCAGAAACGATGTTTCTAGCATATCCGCTTGTCATCTTGCCGATGTGGATGATTGTACGCTGGTCTGGTGTTTCAGCTGGAATGTATTCCAGATGGCCGATGCCGTCCTTGAAACGCTGAACAGCGCCAACTCTCTTAGCGTGTTCTTTGTAAAGATTCTGAACGTATTCAGTAGCGATGAAAAGTGCGTCAAGGCCTTCATAAGGTGATGTGCCGTGAGCAGCGTTGCCGTTAATATCGATGTTGATTTCTGCTGAACGTGGCATGAGGGCGCCAGGGCGAGTTGTAACTACGCCGGCGTCAGCGAAAGGCCACATGTGAGTGCCGAATACAGCCTGTACGTTATACTTGTCCAATACCCCGGTTTTGCAAATTTCTTCTGCACCGCCAAGTGTCTCTTCAGCTGGCTGGAAAATAAGGAGCACGTTGTGTGCGCACTCTTCAAGTGAACCCAGATATTCGCCCAGCGTCAGTACCATGGACATGTGTCCGTCGTGGCCGCATGCGTGCATGAAACCAGGATGTGTTGATTTATATTCGCTCTCGACTTCTTCTTCAACTGGAAGTGCGTCCATGTCAGCTCTGAATGCGATGGCGTGATCTCTTCCAAAATCAAAAAATGCAGCAAGGCCATCATCACATACAGATGTGATTTCGCAGTCCAGTTTCTCCAGTGTTTCCAGAAGGTAGGCGCGAGTCTTAGGAAGCTTGCGGTCGATTTCTGGAATCATGTGAAGGTTACGTCTGTGAGCAGTTAATTTGTTCTGATAAATCTCATTAAAATTAGTCATCTTAACACCTTTTCTTTCGGTAAATATAGATAGTTAATGATACCACAGCAAGGAGCATTGCGCAATTTGTGAGTTCGTTATATAATGGCTAGACACGGCCCAGAAGGGTCAATTAATGGAGGACTTAGAATTGGATTACAGACGAGGTCTTAAAGACGGAATTCCAATTGCATTAGGGTATTTTAGTGTATCAACAGCATTCGGACTTATTGCAGTTGACAGTGGTTGTACTGCAGTGGAAGCGCTGTTTATCAGCATGTTCAATGTTACGTCAGCTGGACAGTTCGCAGGTGTTACAATCCTGGCCAGCATGGGTACATATATTGAGATGGCACTGGCCCAGTTCCTTATTAACGCGCGCTATGCGCTTATGGCCATTTCACTGTCTCAGAAAATCAACGATAAATTCCGCGGAGTCAAGAGGCTTGCACTGGCTACGTTTATTACCGATGAGATTTTTGCAGTAGCTATTGGTCAAGATGATGAAGTGTCGGCAGCTTACTATGGCGGCCTGTCAACGTTGCCTTGGTTTGGCTGGGCTGGCGGAACATTCTTCGGAGCTGTTCTTGGTAACATCATGCCGGACATTCTCAGCACATCGCTTAGCATCGCACTCTACGGCATGTTCATAGCAATCGTAGTGCCACCAGCTAAGGCTAACTTCAAGGTGCTCATCGCTGTAGCAATCGCTATCGCTTGCAGCTGCATCCTGTTCTACGTGCCAGTATTCGACGGCGTATCATCAGGCTTCGCAATTATCATCAGCGCAGTAATCGCATCAGCAATCGGTGCACTGCTGTTCCCTGTAGATGATGAGGATGGAGGTGATGCAGCATGAGTTGGAGCATTTTCTTACCTTATCTTGCAGTAATGGCAATCTCAACTTACCTGATCCGTGCGGTTCCGTTCGTGCTGATCAACAAGAAGTTAGAGAACAAATTCGTTAAATCATTCCTGTACTATGTACCTTACACAGTGCTGTCAGCAATGACATTCCCAGCAATTCTGTACGGTACAAACCACATTCTCACTGCAGCCGCTGGCTTCATTACAGCAATCATCATTGCCTACCGTGGCAAAGGTTTGCTCATCGTTGCCGTTGGCGCAAGCGCAGCTGTTTTTGTGACTGAATTACTTTATTTATTCCTCGGTTAACCGAGTATATGAACTGGTGCTTCGGCACCAGTTTTTTTTATTGTTCACTGGCTGCGCTGCGCTGCTTGACGATGAATGCTCTGGCATTTCACCGGTGTGTGATTGGGAGACATTGATAAATGGTAACTACCGTTGAAACAATTCTGGTAGAAAAAATGGTTTTCACCGGCATGTGCGCGGTAAACTTTGCAAAAAAGTGGCGACCGTTGAAATAAAACTTGGAATTGGAGGGGTTATCTATTTCCTCTTCAACGGTGATGCCGTCATTCCAATATCTGCATGAATGCTACCGGTGAAAACGTCAAAGATGAAATGCGGTTGTTTGACCAGCGCAGCGCTTTGCGATAAAATTAGAGGAGCAAAGGAGAACGACATGTCATTAGAGAAACTCATGGGCAGAACTGAAGGACAGGTGCTGCGGGCACTGCAGGAGGCGGGCTACGAAGGCTACTTCGTGGGCGGCTGTGTTCGTGATGCCATCATGGGGCGTGAATGCAATGACATTGATATAACGACCAGTGCAATGCCTGAGGAGACGAAGGCGGTGTTTAGCCAGCTGCACACGATCGATACGGGAATTAAGCACGGCACGGTAACAGTAATGATGGGCCGCGAG
>JAGHTQ010000058.1 GCA_018065295.1 Candidatus Colimonas fimequi
CGTCCATGTTGGAACCTTCGACAACGTAGCGCATGCCCTGACGGGCTGCAAGTTCCTTGATACGTGTGAACAGGGCTGTTTTGCATAAATAACAGCGGTCCTTAGGATTGGCCGCAACGGCCGGATCCGATAAAGGACTAAAGGATACATGTAGTTGCTTGATACCTTTGCTCGCGCAAAACTCATCAGCCTCAGTACTCTCGCTTCCTGGAAAAAACTCCGACGTAGCAGTCACTGCAATCGCCTTTTCCCCCAGCACCTCACTTGCAACATCAAGAAGAAATGTGGAGTCGACGCCACTTGAGAATGCTACTGCAACTGAGCCTAGCTGGCGCAGATACTCTTTTAAATTGTCCAGTTTCTGATAAATCATACCCAGCTCCCTATTAACGTGGTAGTATTTGTTAATCCCTAGTATACTCGCAAACGAGGAATTTTGCACGATGAATACTTGGCGACGCCAATATAAAATACTCATAGCCAGTAATATGTGCAGACTATGAGTATTTATGTTTCTAACAGCTACACGAATGGCGCGATCCGCGTATCGATTATGTGATTCAGGTATTTGTAGTCTTTGAGATCCTTTGGGAAAGAATAAAACAGATGTCTAATGTCAACCGCTTCACCATTAAGATATGCGATCAGCTTCGTCCCCTGCTTGAACCTGTACTTCTCGTCAGTAATGAACCCCAAATGCTCCCAGATGAAGATGCTGCCATCGGCAAATGGAATGACGAAATCTGGATAGTATTTCTTGTATTTGCGACCTTGTTTTATGAAGTCATAATCGATATCAATAAGATCCGTCACGTCAACAATTAACTCACATTCATATTGAAACGGCACCCGCTTTGCGATCAGCAACCTGCCGATATCACGTTCAGAAATATTTCTAGTCAACCTCCCATCAGGCAAAATGAATCTTAAATCTTGCCTGTAGCCTGGGTTCATGCTGGGCGCGGTGGCGTATGCGTACTGGCCTGGCGAGCAAAGGAATTTCAAGAAATCAATGGTATCGGATTTGAACCTTGCCATGAATTTCTGGATATTACTGTTGGATTTGCGCTGCTGTTTCCTGATTGTATTTTCTGTAATAGCAATCTCTCTCGTAAGTTCAGATATCTTGATGTCTAGATATTTAGCACGTGCAAGTTCGTACACCCGGTTCATATCTTTAGTAATTCCATGTCGCTCCTTGCCCAGTTCATCATAGTAATACTCATTGCCATCAATATGCTTCAAAACTAATATACCTGGCGCTATATTATCTCGTTCTTCAGATAGCTTCTCTAACTGCGCCTTCTGGGCACTCAAAATCTCTTCTAATCCCGCTTGCAAAATCGTTTTTCTCTGCATACTACTCCTTTTGTTAATTCAATTGGTAATTTATGGTAAATATTACCAACTCGGGACGATCTTGTCAATGTGCACGGGCGCTAATTGTAATGAAAAGTACTCTTGGGGTGACTGGACTACCCGGTTCATTTCAATTTGTTATCTTGACGGTTAATATCAGTTGCTTCTGGGCATACAGATTACCCAGTTGATCTCACTTCATATGCATTCTGGGTATTTTGCTTAGCAAATACAGTTCGGATGCCTCAAGTTTTACCCGAAACTATTGATAAACTTATTCGAATGGGTAATCTGAGCCACATAGCCAGGTCAAAACTACACGTAAACAAATAAGTAATATGCGTTCCGGGTAATCCGCCCAACCAACCCAAACGCTAAACAATAAAAAATACACATAACCAACCAATAACAGTCAATTATGTGTATTAACGCCAAAGTTATGTCCGCAGACCAATCAAGATTAAATAAACCCAATCACATGCTGCACAACCAGCGAAACCACTGCAACTGCGAACCAGCAGCAAAGACCCAGGCCGATAGGACGAAGGCCGTTTGTGAGCAGTTTCTTCAGGTTAGTGTTGAGGCCGATTGCTGTCATTGCCATGATGATCATGAACTTGCCAACCTGAACTAAGCCAGCTGACACAGCTTCAGGAATTGGAAGCACAGTATTCAGAATAGCTGTTGCTACGAATCCCAGAACAAAGTATGGGAAAATTTTAGCGATGCTATAGTTTGAGTCGCCGGATTCGGCAGCTTCCCTCTTAGCCTTGCGAGTAGTGTAGAATGCGAGGACCAGAGTAATTGGAACAATCATCAGCGTTCTTGTCAGTTTAACGATTGTTGCGAAGGCAAGTGCTGTGTTGTTGCCAGCAACTGCACTCCATGATGCACCGGCAGCAACTACTGATGATGTATCGTTGATTGCTGTACCAGCCCACATACCGAAACCAACATCAGTCATTCCCATGAGTCTACCGAGGGCCGGGAAGATGAACACCGCGATAATGTTAAAGAGGAAGATTGTTGAAATTGCTTGAGCTACTTCCTCGTCCTTAGCACGGATAACTGGTGCGGTAGCTGCGATAGCTGAACCGCCGCAGATTGATGTACCAACACCGATGAGTACTGATGAGTTGCCGTCAACCTTAAGTGCCTTTCCTGCAAAGTATGCAGTGACAAATGATGCACTAAGTGTGAAC
Organism: Candidatus Colimonas fimequi; assembly: GCA_018065295.1. Taxonomy (GTDB): domain Bacteria; phylum Bacillota; class Clostridia; order Peptostreptococcales; family Anaerovoracaceae; genus Lentihominibacter; species Lentihominibacter fimequi. The sequence continues at coordinate 2,562 of JAGHTQ010000058.1, forward strand.
ACCATAACGGCCAGTGACTGGCCTCCTACCTTAAGTACATTGAACAGGTTCATCTCGAAACCGAGAAGAACGATTGAGTACTGAAGAATATATTTTGATGTGAATTTAATACCGCGTTCAAGAATAGGCGGACGCTTCACAAATGCCAGAATCATTCCAAGAAGAATACCGAAGACTGGACCGCCAATAATCGGAAATGCCTTACCCAGTAGGAAAGCTGGAATAGCGAGCAGGAAGCATGTTCCTATGCCTATTAACATTTTTGATTCAAAAAACTTATCTTTCATATCACGTCTCCTAATAACTTCCACGACATTATATCATATCAAACCATATTGACAAATACCCCTAGGGGGTATACCATAGCCGTGACGAACAATGAAGAACAGGGGTCTGACCCCTGTTCTGAAATCAGTACCGGGGTCAGACCCCATAAGGAGTATTATGGAAGAAAACAAGAACTGCTGCTGCCACTGTCAATCAGATAAGACTACAGACAGATCAGAAGAAGAATATAAGAAGTTAATGAACAGACTGTCCCGCATTGAAGGACAGATCAAGGGCATCAAGGGCATGCTGGAGAAGGACGCCTACTGCACTGACATTATCATGCAGGTAAGCGCTGTGACAGCTGCACTGAATGCTTTTAACAAAGAAATACTTGCTAGTCACATTAAGGGCTGCGTTACTAGAGACATTCTGGAGGGTAAGGATGAGACTGTTGATGATCTCCTTAAGACTCTTCAGAAGCTGATGAAGTAGCCATCGGAGGGATTAGTTATGAGACAATATCAGATTACAGGTATGTCTTGTGCTGCGTGCAGCGCGAGAGTTGAGAAGGCCGTGTCGAAGGTGCCGGGTGTTGTTTCCTGTGCAGTTAGCCTGCTGACTAACTCAATGGGAGTTGAAGGTAGTGCAAAGGATGACGATATCATCAAGGCAGTCGTAGCCGCTGGCTACGGTGCTGAAGCCATGAACGGACACAGCGCAGCAAACGACGAGAGCCTTCTTGAAGACAAAGAAACACCGAAACTTAAGAAGCGATTAATTGCGTCACTGATTTTCCTGGCAGTGCTCATGTACATTTCCATGGGACATCATATGCTGGGATTACCTCTCCCAGAGGCACTGATGACACCGGAGTTTATGGGCGGAAGCCAGCTGGTGCTGACAATAATCATCATGATTATCAACTGCAAGTTCTTCATTAGCGGCATTGGAAGCGTATTCCACGGTGCTCCTAATATGGACACTTTGGTTGCCCTTGGTGCAGGAGCTGCCTTCGGATACAGCATCTATCAGCTGACAATCGGTGACGTTCACGGACTTTATTTCGAATCCGCGGCTATGATTTTGACACTGATTACCGTTGGCAAAATGCTTGAAGCCCGTTCCAAGGGCAGAACAACTGACGCCCTCAGGAGCCTGATGAATATGGCGCCTAAGACTGCGACACTCATCCGCGATGAGGCGGAAGTCGTGGTGCCAGTTGAAGAAGTGATGATCGGTGA
>JAGHTQ010000213.1 GCA_018065295.1 Candidatus Colimonas fimequi
GATGAGCTCTTCGGTAAACTTTGCGTGGGTACCAATGTTTGTTTCGTAAGCATTACATCCCAAATTATGGCCTTTATATACAAATCTCAAATTATCCTTATTGTCGAACAATGTCTTATAAGCATCTACATCACCCAGATTCTTGTTGAAAACAATATCAGGTTGCTCCACAGTACCCTTACCATTAAGAACAACATACTTGCTGGCTCGATCCGCCATTAATGCTCTTGCAGCCTTTACAGCTTTGTCATAGTTATCCATCTCTCTCGCTAATGCTGTCAAGTCAGTCGCTATCGAAGAAGAACCTTCTATGTGCTTAGCAAATGCAATATAGCAAGCAGCCATAACAGCAGAGAACTGGATAATCGTAGCATCCTGCTGAATAGCAACTTCGCGTGCGCCATAGCCCTCATGCTCCCATGTTGTCTGTGTGCGGAGAACATCCTTCCACATATTATCTACACGTGTTGAACCATAGTTTGAAGCCAGTTCCTGAGTTAGCGCACTACGGCCTTCGCCACTGCCTTCCCAATTATGAAGAATATATTCCAGTTCTTCATTTTCATCTACACCATTGATCTTAATGCTATTGTAGATATCATGGAAGTTACCCAGTGCGCCCTCAAGCTTCTTCAGCTTTGTATTACGTTCATTAATCTGCATCTCGGCAAACTTACTTGAAACCAAATTACCTAAGCTATTGAGTTGTCCTTCCACATTCTTAAGTTGATTAAGAATCTCATCCAGTTTCTTGTCCATACCTAAGAACTTATCCATCATTACCTCTTCGGCAGAAGGGTCACCCTGGATAAAACTTGCAATGGAACCAATAACATCGATAGCAGATGAGATGCCTTCAACAACCTTGCCAACAGTCTCTGGGTTAATTGCCCCCCTTGATTTAGCAGCGGCTGCTTCGTAAACAAAATCGTCCAGATTCAGGATGGGTTTTGGAGCAATCATAACACTCTCTGCTGCCAGTGAGGTCTTGGCATTTGCGTCAGAATAGTATCTGCCGCAGAAAGCACACTGCCAATGCTCTACGTGACCCCATTCAGTTTCAGTAGCCGCTAATGCCGTTATATGCTCAAGAAATTCTGCATAACATGCTGCAACCTGAGTGTTATTTTCGTCTGTGTATGCGATAATATCTCCACACACCGAGCACTCCTTTGCCATATGGATAGGGTCAACGCAAGAAGCAGGCACACCCTGTCCATAAGAGTGTACATGAACCTCAGCACCATTCTTAACTGTCACTACATTAGCAACAGCACTGCAGACAGGGAACTTGTTATCACCCTTAACGACATTGTCAATGTTAACACTCTTAGCACTGATTACATTCAGTGTAGAGCTTACTGGATTCAATGTCTTGATATTGAGCACTGCCTTCTCTGCCTCTACATACATGTATGTGTCATTGAGGTTAACGCTACCAGAGTAAACACCCGAGTAGTCCTCAATAAATCCGAAGTAACCCATAGACTTCGCATCCATGTCGCCGGAGATGTTAAGGTTGCCCTCAATGCTCAAGCCTGATTCCTCGCACTTGAGCACTGTGCCGTTACCCTTGAGTGAACCACCATTACCGGTCATTGCAATAATGCTGCTTTTAGCTGTTATTGTCTTGCCGGCGTTAAGATAATAGGTGTAAGG
>JAGHTQ010000222.1 GCA_018065295.1 Candidatus Colimonas fimequi
TCTGCAGATAAGCCGAGAGAGCCGCCAATGATTAAATCAATAGTGCTCTTGCCCTGAAGTCCCAGGTCAGCAATCTTGTCCGCCAGCTGCTCAGACGTGAGAGATTTACCCTTGATTTCCAAAGTAATCACATAATCTGACGGCTTGATCTTACCCAGAATTTCCTTGCCTTCGGCAACCTTAACGGCCTCTTCATCGGCCGCTGATGGGTTGGCTCTAAGTGGGCTCTCCTTCAGCTCGATGATATTCAGTGTGCAAAATCTGCTCAGTCTCTTGCTATATTCCTTAATGGCATCCTGCCAGTATTTCTCCTTTAATTTGCCTATGCAAATTACGTTTATATTCATATTATCTCCTACTTCTCGATAACGAAAACGTCGCTTCTTCTGTCGCGATGTGCCACCTCAATCTGCAGGTCTCCCCCAGGGATGACACCGTGCTCAAACAGCGTGTTTCTAACGGCTAACATAGCCACGGACGGATCGTTGTTCTCGTGACTTAAGTGGCCGAGAAGCACCTGACGAGGCTTAGGAACTGCCTTGTGAATGTGGGCAAGACCCTTGCCGCAGGTCACGTTGGATAAGTGTCCCTGCTCGCCGAGAATTCTCCGCTTAAGTGGGTATGGATAACGACCCATGAGGAGTATTTCTTCCTCGTGGTTTGACTCGAGAACCAAAAGGTCCGCGTCTGCCATCTCTGCTAAATTCTCATCGCTAAGGAATCCTGAGTCGGTGAGAATTGTTACTTGACAGCCGCCGTGCATAATAGAAAATCCTACCGGCTCTGCAGCGTCGTGACTTACTGCGAAAGGTCTTACAGTGAATGCTCCGATCTGGAATTCTTCCCCTGTATTAAATACTCTTCTCTTCTCGCTAGAAACCGGACGTTCGTTAGCCATCCATGTGCCGGCGTTAGCGTATGCAAGAACGTTCGGCAGTTTCTTAGTCACTACTGGAATACTCTTAACATGGTCGATGTGTTCGTGAGTAATAAGGAGAGCGGCCACGTCTTCAGCAGGTGTGTCTGTGTCCTCAAGGCACTGAAAAATCTTCTTCCCAGAGATGCCTGCATCTATTAAAATTGCTGTTTCCTCGTCCTTCACCATGTAGCAGTTACCGCTGCTTCCGCTGGCAAAAGAACAAAATTTAATGGCCATACCGTCCGTCTCCTTTCGGTGTTTACGATACATTATATGGCTGTAAAAGTCAATTGAGTTGCAATTGTACACGATTGCATTTAGAAACACGAACGATTATATCGAACGACATATATAATGTTCGCGAAACGTTGGAATTTCAACGATTTTAGATACAAAAAAGTTGCTATAATCCGTGAAAAGTGCTAACATTAAGGTGTCAAACTATGGTTATTCTATAGAGAAGGAGATTCTATATGGTAAGAAGAATATACGTAGAAAAGAAAACAGGCTTCGACGTTGAGGCACAGGCCCTGTTTGAAGATGTAAGAGAAAATCTGCATCTTAACAATCTTGAAGGAGTAAGAATCCTCAACCGTTACGACGTTGATGGTATTGATGACGCAACTTATGAAGCTGCTAAGTCAACTGTTTTCGCAGAAGCGGCAATCGACCAGATTTATGAAGAAGAAATGCCAGAAATCGGCAACGCTGCATTTTTCGCAGTTGAATACCTGCCAGGTCAGTACGACCAGAGAGCAGACTCAGCAGCACAGTGTATCAAGCTGATGAACGGTAAGGCAGACGCTACAGTTAAGTTCGCTAGAGTATATGTAATTGACGGAGATCTGACTGAAGAACAGATGACTACACTGAGAAACTACTGTGTTAACCCTGTAGATTCACAGTTCGCAGAGATGGCTAAGCCAGAGAGTCTTGATCTCGAAACAACTGTACCAGAAGACGTGGCTATCATCGAAGGTTTCAATGCAATGGATGAAGATGCATTAGAAGCTTATCGTAAGGAAATGGGATTCGCAATGAGCCCAGCAGACATCAAGTTCGTTCAGGAATACTTCTCAAATGATGAGAAGAGAGAACCATCACTGACAGAACTTAGAGTAATCGACACTTATTGGTCAGACCACTGCAGACATACTACATTCAACACAACTCTTGAAGATGTTGAATTCGAAGATAGCCAGTACGGCGAAATCGTTAAGGCTGCTTTCGCAGAATACATGGACATGAGAAAGGACGTTTACGGAGATCGTGACAAGAACCTTTGCTTAATGGATATGGCATGTATCGGCGCTAAGTACCTGAAGAAGCATGACAAGGTTGATAACCTTGACGAATCAGAAGAAATTAACGCTTGCTCAATCAAGGTTAAGGCGAAGATCGACGGTAAGGAAGAAGATTGGCTGGTAATGTTCAAGAACGAAACACATAACCACCCAACTGAAATCGAACCTTTCGGTGGCGCAGCTACTTGCCTTGGCGGCGCAATCAGAGACCCACTCTCAGGCAGAGTATATGTATACCAGGCAATGAGAGTTACAGGTGCTGCAGACCCTAGAGTACCTGTAGAAGATACAATCACAGGCAAGCTGCCTCAGCGTAAGATCACTCAGACAGCTGCTGCTGGTTACAGTTCATATGGTAACCAGATCGGCCTTGCAACTGGTCTTGTTGATGAAATCTATCACGACAACTACGTTGCTAAGAGAATGGAAATCGGTGCTGTAGTTGGTGCTGCTCCTGCAGACCATGTTATCCGTAAGGTTCCACAGAAGGGTGACCTGATCGTTCTCGTAGGTGGAAGAACTGGTAGAGACGGTTGCGGTGGTGCAACAGGCTCATCAAAGGAACACACAGAAGAATCAATCAACACTTGTGGTGCTGAAGTTCAGAAGGGTAATCCTCCTGTTGAGAGAAATATCCAGAGAATGTTCAGACGTAAGGAAGTTGCTACACTCATCAAGAGATGTAACGACTTCGGTGCAGGCGGTGTATCAGTAGCAATCGGCGAACTGGCTGACGGCCTTGATATCAACCTGGATCTGGTTAAGAAGAAGTATGACGGCCTTGATGGTACTGAACTGGCAATCTCAGAATCACAGGAGAGAATGGCAGTAGTAGTAGAAGCTGACAAGGCTGAAGAATTCATGAAGTATGCAGACGAAGAGAATCTGGAATCAGCTGTAGTTGCTGAAGTAACTGATACTAACAGAGTAAGAATGTACTGGAGAGAAAAGTGCATCCTGGATCTGAACAGAGACTTCCTCAACACTAATGGTGCTCAGCAGTTCGCTAAGGCAATGGCTGCAAATCAGAACCTGAAGGACGTTGAGATTCTGGACATCTTCGAAGAAACTAAGACTAAGGAAGAACTCCTCGTTGACCTGAACTGCTGCAGCAAGAAGGGCCTCATCGAGAGATTCGACTCAACAATCGGTGCAGCAACAGTTCTGATGCCACTTGGTGGTAAGTACCAGCTTTCACCTGCAGCAGGTATGGCAGCTAAGCTTCCTGTAATAGATGGCGAAACTGAAACTGCAACAATCATGGCTTACGGCTATGACCCACAGCTTTCAACAAAGAGCCCATTCCACGGCGCACTCTATGCAGTAATTGATTCAGCTACTAAGATTGCAGCTCTGGGTGGTGACTACCGTAAGATCAGACTTACATTCCAGGAATACTTCGAGAAGCTGGGTACTAACCCTACAAGATGGGGTAAGCCAATGGCTTCACTTCTGGGCGCACTGAAGGTTCAGAAGGAACTTGAAATTCCTGCAATCGGTGGTAAGGACTCAATGTCAGGTACATTCATGGACATCGACGTTCCACCTACACTTACGTCATTCGCAATTACAACAATCGATGCAGCAGAAGTTATCTCAACTGAATTCAAGAGCGAAGACAGCCAGCTGGTTGTAGTAGCAGCTCCAGTTCATGATGACGGCATCATCGACTTTGATGTTTATAAGAAGAACATGCTGAAGGTTAGAGAACTGGCAGAAGCTGGCAAGATTCTGGCAGCTAACACAATCGGCAGAGGCGGCCTCTATATCTCACTGGTAAAGATGGCAGTTGGTAACGGTATCGGCGCTAACGTAACACCAAACGGCGACGTTCTGGCACCTGCATACGGTTCAATCGTTCTCGAAATCCCTGCTGGTGAAGACGTAGCTGCACTCTTTGCAGGCTCAGCTTACGAAGTAATCGGTACAACTACTGCTGACGGCATGCTGACAGTTAACGGCGAAGCAGAAGACGTTGCTGGCATCATCAAGAAGTGGCAGGAACCTATCGAAGGCGTATTCCCAGTAAGAACTAAGGAATTCAGAGACAAGGCAGACACTACAGAAGTAGCACAGCCACTGTTCACTGAGAGAAATACAGCTACTCCACTGATCAAGGTTGTTAAGCCAAAGGTTGTTATCCCAACATTCCCTGGCACTAACTGTGAAGTAGATACAGCAAGAGCATTCAGAAGAGCTGGAGCAGAAGCTGATATCCACATCATCAGAAACCTGACTACAGAACAGCTTGAAGATTCAATCGCTGAACTGGAACAGAAGATCAGACAGAGCCAGATCATCATGCTCCCAGGCGGCTTCTCAGGTGGTGACGAACCAGACGGTTCAGCTAAGTTCATCACAGCTGTATTCAAGAACCCAAGCATCAAGGATGCTGTAGCAGATCTCCTCGAGAACAGAGATGGTCTCATGCTCGGTATCTGTAACGGTTTCCAGGCTCTTATCAAGCTGGGTCTCGTACCAGAAGGTAAGATTGTTGACGGAACAGAAGACAGCCCAACACTGACATACAACACAATCGGCAGACACGCATCATGCCTGGTTAGAACTGGTATCACATCAGTTAAGTCACCATGGCTTGCTGGCGTTAACGCTGGAGACGTATACACAGTTCCAATCTCACACGGTGAAGGTAGATTCATCGCTAAGCCAGAAGTAGTTGAGAGACTCTTCGCTAACGGTCAGGTTGCAACTCAGTACGTTGACTTCGATGGTAAGCCATCAATGGATATCGCATTCAACCCTAACGGTTCAGTAATGGCAATCGAGGGTATCACATCACCAGACGGTAGAGTTCTTGGTAAGATGGGTCACTCAGAGAGAATCGGTGTGAACCTTTATAAGAACGTAATCGGCGAGAAGGATCAGAAGATCTTCGAATCAGGTGTTAATTACTTTAAATAATAATAGCAATCCGCGAGGGTCAGTCCTTCAGGTCTGACCCCGCACCTATTTTAAGAAAGAGGTATATATTATGGCAGACCTTAAAGTAGCAATCGTCATGGGTAGCAAATCAGATTACCCTGTAGTAGCTAAGGCTGAGCAGAAACTGGCAGAATTCGGTGTTCAGTATGAGACAAGAATCATCTCAGCACACAGAACTCCTAAGCAGGCAGAAGAATTCGCAGCAAACGCAGAAATGAATGGATTCGGTGCTATTATCGCAGCAGCTGGTAAGGCAGCTCACCTGGCAGGCGTTCTGGCAGCAACAACAGCACTTCCAGTAATCGGTATTCCAATGAAGTCAAGCACTCTTGACGGTCTTGATTCACTCCTCTCAGTAGTACAGATGCCTAAGGGCGTTCCAGTAGCAACTGTTGCTATCGACGGTGCAGAGAACGCAGCAATCCTGGCAGTACAGATTCTGGCAACAGGAAATCCTGAACTGAGACAGAAGATCAAGGACTTCAAGAAGGCGCAGGAAGAAGAAATCGTAGCTCTCGATAAGGAATTTAACGAAGGTAAATAATTGGAGGAATAGAAATGGCAGAAGAAAAACTTACTTACAAGGACGCGGGCGTTGACACTCATGAAGGACAGCGTGCTGTATCACTTATGAAGGAACACGTTAAGGGAACTTTTAATGACAGCGTTCTTACTGGTCTTGGCAGCTTCGGAAGCCTTGTAGCTCTGGACGTTAACGGAATGAGCGAACCAGTTCTCGTATCAGGTACTGACGGCGTTGGTACTAAGCTGAAGATCGCTTTCCTCATGGACAAGCATGACACAGTAGGTATTGACTGCGTAGCAATGTGCGTTAACGACG
>JAGHTQ010000045.1 GCA_018065295.1 Candidatus Colimonas fimequi
ATATATAAATGTAGAAACATTGCAAGGAGCAAATTTACTCATGAACAAACTGAGGTATTCAATTCAACTTAACACACTCATTCCAGTGCTGGAAGGCATCAGTGACGCTTCGTTCATCGACGATGCCGACGGCATCTGTATCTGGTGTAACAGCGCGTGCGAAGAATTCTATCTCATAGACAAGGATGATATTCTGGGCAAGACCGTAAACGAACTTGAAGGTCTTGGCATATTCTCACAGTCAGTTACTAAGATTGTACTTGAGAATAAGCTTGAGACTACAATCATCCACGAGAACAAGGCAGGAAGAAAACTTCTCACATCCGGATACCCTATTTTTGACGATGACGGAAATATTATCTACATTATTACTACGTCAAGAGATATCACTTCATTAACTTCAAGAGATAAGCGACTTGCTGCTATTAATAATAAGATGCTGGACGTTACTCAGATAGATAACATGGAAGTACCTGAGAGCAACGCCATCGCTTCTAGTGTTTCAATGCAGAACGTTATGACTCTTACCAAGAGACTCGCTAACGTTGCATCGCCGGTACTCATTACCGGCGAGTCTGGAGTTGGCAAGGGTCTGATCGCCAAAACTTTGCACGAAGAAGGAGTAAGAGCTGACGGACCATTTATCGTTGTTAACTGCAGCGCTATCCCAGAGACCATGATTGAAGCCGAATTCTTCGGTTATGTCAGAGGAACTTTCACCGGAAGCCGCGCCGAAGGTAAAATCGGACTCTTCGAATCTGCCGAAGGCGGCACTATATTCCTTGATGACGTATCAGAACTTTCATTAAATATGCAGGCGAAACTACTGCGTGTACTTCGCGATCGTGTTATAACTCGTGTAGGAAGCATAAAGAACATTCCTATCGATGTTAGAATCATCTCAGCCACAAATAAGAACCTGAGAGATCTTGTTAAGGCCGGCAAGATTAGAGACGACCTTTATTACAGCCCTAACGTTGCACCTATCGCTGTACCCCCTCTTCGCGAGCGACCAGAAGATATCCTTCCATTAATACAGGTTGCGCTGAAGAAGTTTAACGAAGAACTTAACGAGAATAAGATCTTAAGTTCCGACGCCCTCACAGTACTTCTTAAGTACCAGTGGCCTGGCAACGTTAGAGAACTGGAGAACATCATCGAACGACTGATCATCACAACTGATGCACGAATCATAACAAGCAGCCAGATTCCTTCATTCCTACGTGAAGATGCAGAGACAAACACCAATGTCAACACAGACACATCCCTGCAGCTGGCTATGGAGAAGGCTGAACGTGAGATTCTGACCAATGCCCTGCAGACATATAAGTCTACAAGGGCTATGGCGAAGGTTCTTCAGGTAAGTCAGCCTACAATTGTTAGAAAGCTTAACAAGTACGGGCTTACTTTATCCAAAAGTGAATAAACGTTGAAATTGCAAAGGTTCCACCTTGCGTTAACCTTTGCAATTGGAACCAAACACTGTCAGAATTCACCACATTTTGGGTATTAATGGCTATAATTTCCTGCGATACATTTTTGTATCGGCGATACAATTTTGCATCACACCCCTCAAACCCTTGAAATTACTGGCTTTTGGAATGTTAATTATTGAACAACCTATTTTCGATACATTTTTGTATCGCAGACAGGTTGTTTTTTTATTTTCAGAAAGTTTAAATTTTATTAAAAATCATACTTTTGATTGTTTGTTAAACATTAAACAACCGCTGAACCCTTGTAATTCCAACGGTTTCAGCGATTTTATATCCTTAAAATAGCCTTTACCCTAGGAGTACACTATTTCTTTGACGTTTAGGAAATTAGTTGCTATTATAAGATTGTGAATAGGGGAGATATTCACAAATGAATTTAGTTAACAAAATAAAGTTTTAAGATTTTTCTTTAGAGAAAAGGAGGAAAAAGAAAATGGCAGAACTTAATTTCGCTGGATACGTTGCTGGATTAGTAGAAAAAGGTAGAGCAGCTCAGGCAATCGCTAACAACTTCACTCAGGAAGATGTAGATCTGATCACTGCTGCTGTAACATACAACCTCACAAAGCCAGAAAAGGCTAAGAAGTGGGCTGAAATGCTGGTTGAAGAATCAGGCATGGGTATTGCAGAAGATAAGGTTGGTAAGATCTATGGTAAGGTTTGGGGTGCATACCTCCAGATGAAGGACAAGAAGTCAGTTGGTCTCATCGACGACAATAAGGAAACTGGAATGCAGACTTATGCTAAGCCAATGGGCGTTGTTTGCGGTATCATGCCTGTAACAAACGGCGAAGCTACTCCAATCGTTAAGTCAAACATGGCTCTTAAGACAAGAAATGCTATCATCCTGGCTCCACATCCTAAGTGCAGAAACCTGAACGTTGAAATCGTAAACGAAATCAGAGCTACACTGAAGAAGTTAGGTTATCCAGAAGATCTGGTACAGTCAGTAGAACCTGAATACGTTAAGCTTCAGACTTCACAGGAACTGATGAAGCAGTGTGACTTCATCCTGGCAACAGGCGGCGAAGCACTGGTAGAAACAGCTTACTCATCAGGTACTCCAGCTATCGGCGTTGGTGTTGGTAACTGCGTATCAATCGTAACTGGTAAGACTCCAATGGATAAGGTTGCTGAAATGATCGTTAAGTCAAAGAGATACGACAACGCAACTTCATGCTCAACAGAAAACAACATCGTAGTATTCGAAGATTGCTATGATGAATTCGTAGAAGAAATGGCTAAGAGAGGCGCTGTTCTGTTCAAGGACGGTTCAGAAGAAAAGGAAAAGCTCCAGGTTGCTATGTGGCCTAACACTCCTAACGATCACGTACTTAACAGAGCTATCGTTGCTCAGAACGCTGAAACAATCGCTAAGATCGCTGGCATCGACGTTCCAGAAGGAACTTGCGTACTGATGGCAGAAGAAAATGGCGCTGGTCTTGATCACCCATTCGCAGGCGAAAAGCTTTCACCAGTATCAGGCGTACAGAAGGCTAAGGACCTTGACGAAGCTATCGAAATCATGATGGCATGCCTCAACTATCAGGGTAAGGGCCACAGCTGTGGTATCCACACTGACAGCGATGAAGACGTTGCTAGAGTAGCAGCAGTTGCTCCTGTAACTAAGTGCGTAGTTAACCAGCCACAGTGCCTGACTAACTCAGGTGGTTGGGATTGCGGATTCCCAGTATCAATGACATTAGGTTGCGGTACTTGGGGCGGCAACAGTGTATCACACAACGCTACTTACAAGGATCTGCTCAACTTCACATACGTTTCAAGACAGATTCCTAACTGGAAGCCAGCTAAGGCTGAAGACTTCATCGATGCTGCAGTAATCGCTAAGGTTGACGCTTAATTCGGAAGTTCGCTAAATAAGTAATTCTCAGGGAAGTGGCTCTGCCACTCCCCTGTTACAAAATTTCACTTTGTTGATAATAAGGAGAAATAACAATGACAATGACTATTAGAGAAAAAGATAAGAAGTATAACTTACATTCATGGTCAGCACAGAACAAGGTAAACCCTATCGTTGTTACTAAGGCTGAAGGTCTCTACTTCTGGGACGAAGACGGCAAGAGATATGCAGACATGTCATCACAGCTGGTTAACTCAAACCTGGGTCATGGCAACAAGGCTATCATCGATGCTATCTGCGAACAGGCTCAGAAGGTTCCTTTCATCGGACCTGCTTTCGCTATCGACTGCAGAGCTGACGCTGCTGAAGCAGTAGTTGAACTTTCAGGTTTCGACGCTGGTTCAAAGGTATTCTTCTGCAACGCTGGTGCAGAAGCTAACGAAAACGCTATTAAGATCGCTAGACAGTACACTGGCAAGCTTAAGATCTTCTCAATGTACAGATGCTATCACGGTTCATCAGCAGGCGCTGGTATGCTGACAGGTGAACCAAGACACTTCTTCAACGAGCCAGGCGGCCCTGGATTCGTTAAGTACGATGGACCTTATGCTTACAGAGCACCTAAGGCTTGCAAGTTCGAAAACGACGATGATATCGCTGATTTCTACCTCGAACTGCTTGAAAACCAGATCCTTTATGAAGGACCAGAACAGATCGCTGCAATCTGGCTCGAATCAGTAGTTGGTTCAAACGGTATCCTCATCCCACCAGTAAAGTGGTACCAGGGTGTTAGAGCACTGTGCGACAAGTACGAAATCCTGATGGTAGCTGACGAAGTTATGGCTGGTTGGTTCAGAACTGGTAAGGCATTCGCTTACATGAACTTCGATTATAAGCCAGACATGATCACTTTCGCTAAGGGCGTAACTTGCGGTTATGTTCCTCTCGGTGGCGTAGTAATGCAGCCAGCAATCGCTAAGTTCTTCGACGACACTTCAATGGGTTGCGGACTTACTTACTCAGCTCATCCAATGGGTTGTGCTGCAGCAGTAGCTACAATTGCTGAATACAAGAAGCAGAACATCGAAGAAAACGTTGCTAAGATGGGTGCTATCCTTGCTGAAATCGAAGACGGTTATGTAGACGCTCACAAGTGTGTTGGTCAGGTTAGACACATTGGTCCGTTCTCAGCAATCGAACTGGTTAAGGATAAGGAAACTAAGGAACCATTAGTACCATTCGGTAAGGATTCAGAAGGCATCATGCCTAAGATCCTTGGCATGCTGAAGGCTGAAGGATTCTGGACATACTCACACGAAAACATGTTCGTTGTTTGCCCACCACTGAACATCACAGAAGAAGAACTGAGAGAACAGATGGCAATCGTAGACAAGGTTCTGGATTCAGTAGACCAGATGATCTAATAGCTATTAGAAATTAATAGGAATTTGGATAGTAATTTGAAGAGAAGGCTTCGGCCTTCTCTTTTTTATTGCCCCTCCTCTCCTGCAAAAGAACAACAGAACAACAAAAGAACAAACACGCAAACACGTGTTTACTTTTTGTTCTTTTTATGATATTATGTTCGTACTAGAGGAGGACGATTAAATGTTAAAGGATCGTGAGAAGAGAATACTTGATTTCATGAAGCAAGAGATTAGACTTAAGGGCTATCCCCCTACTGTTCGTGAAATTTGCACAGCATTAGATATTAAGTCAACATCAACAGTTCACAACGACATTAAGAACCTTATGAAGCAGGGTTTCATTAAGAAGGACCCTTCTAAGCCTAGAGCTCTTAAGGTTGTTGATGACAGTGCACCAAATGATGGCGTTAGTCTTGCTCCAGCCGAATCAGTTAAGCATACAGCCGTTGTAGAAGTTCCACTGGTTGGCAGAATCGCTGCAGGAACTCCTATTCTGGCAGAACAGAATATTGAAGACACCTTCCCTATTCCAGAACGTTTCGTTGGCGAAGGTACTAATTTCATGCTCACAGTTAAGGGCGAGAGCATGATCGAGGCAGGAATTATGGATGGAGACTACATCCTGGTAGAGAGACAGAAGAGCGTTAGAAACGGTGATATCGTAGTTGCTATGGTGGACGGTTTCGAGAGTGAAGCAACTGTTAAGACATTCTACAAGGAAGATGACCATATCAGACTTCAGCCTGAGAACTCAACTATGAGCCCTATCATCGTTAAGGACGTTAAGATTCTGGGCAAGGTTAAGGGTGTATTCAGATACTTCTAAACAAATACAGATAAAAAAGAACTTCTATTGGCAGAAGTTCTTTTTTTTGCTGTTGAGTCTGGTATAAAGACTCTATTCTTCTATATTTGTTACTACATTCTTAGCCCACTTGTTTGATATGAATCTTCTTCCTACCAACACAGCCTTAACTACCTCTTCCAGCTTAATCAGTAAGACCACATAGTAAACAGGTAAACGCAGCCACATGGCGCCTATAAACGCCACAGGGACGCCAATTAACCAAACACAGGCCAATTCCCTTGTAGCAGCATAAAAGGTGTCTCCACCGCCTCTCAGGGCGCCAACGATGATAGTCGCATTGAACTGGTTCAGCCACAGTGTGCATCCGTATACCAGCAGTACTTTGCGACAAGCATCTGCCCCTTCAGGAGTAAAGTTGAACATGTCAACAATCGTCCCCGATACAGCGATTAGCAACACACCACATATTACGCTCACGATAAAGCTGACTTTGAGCAGCTTACGTGCATATATCTTAGCTTCTTCAATTTTATTCTGCCCCAGAATTTCACCGATAATGATAAGCGTTGCAGAGCCGATACTAAAACTAAACATATCAAATATGCTATTAATTGTGTTTCCCGCCTGAACCGCCGCATAGGCAGTAACACTGATATGACCTATAGCTACCAGATACATTGAATGACCCAGCTGCCATAAGCTCTCGTTAGCTGTAGTAGGAATAGAATTCCTGATTACTCTACCGCTTAAATCTCTGCTGATTCCCCTAAACTCGCTTAATCGTCCGCCAACGATGTTTTTCATTGGGAATACAACTGTCAGGATAATAGCAAGTTCTAGTGTCTTTGAGAAAATTGTCGCAATTGCAGCACCCCTGACTCCAAGGCACGGAAGTCCGAAAGAACCGAAAATCAACAGATAGTTACAGAATGTATTTGTAGAGAATGCCACCATGCTGGCAATAAGCGGCGTCTTCATCTGTTGAGTTGATCTAAGGGCAATAACAAAAGGCTGTGATACGCCTGTAATTAACATAGCTGGTGAACATATTCTCATATATTCACTGCCCATACGTATTACGTCCGCATCAGTTGAGAAAAGATGCATTATTGGCGTTGCAAACAGATTAGCAATAATGAAGAACACTCCTCCAACGCCAATTGTGATTTTCGCCGACAGCCCAATAGTCTGCTTAATTCGCTTAATATCTTTCGCACCCCAAAGCTGTGAAATGTAAGTTGCGGTACCACTAGTAAATCCATACATTACAAGATAATGGAGCAAAAGCAACTGAAATCCTGCACCTACAGCTGCCAGCTCCGCTTCGCCCAGCGAACCCACCATCAGGTTGTCCACCAGAGATAACGAGCATGAAATCAGTTCCTGAACAGCTATAGGAAGAGCTATCATTGTAAGTTTCTTATAAAATTGTCTATTAGCCGATTGATTTAAATCAGTTGTCATATCCGCCATAAACCCCTTCATATTATCGTATTTCGCATATTTGCCATTTTATCACTTCCCCTAGCAAAAGTACACAAGTGCCATAAAAAAGAGACACCGCAAGTGGCGATGTCTCCCCAGAAATTCTATTAATTTTATTTAACAAGCAATTTCTTAATGCCGGCTTCAAGTCCGTCCAGTGTAAGTTCATACATTGGGAATACTTCCTTAATGGCCTGTATTGTTCTATAGCCATATGTGTAGTCCCATGAATCCTTATCGATAGGATTGAGCCAAATGCACTTCTTATATCTTCTCTTGAACTTCTTAAGCCAATCGATACCAAGTTCCTTGTTACCCAGTCCGATAATAGCATTACCGCCGACACGGAACAGTTCTGATGGTGCCATAGCAGCATCACCTAAGAAGATAACCTTGTACTCGCTATCTAAGTTACCGAGTACCCAGTTAGTTTCTACCCAGTCACCTCTTCTGCAGTAAGGTGTTGTGTAGAGATTGTCGTAAATACAGTTATGGAAATAGTATACCTTCAGATCCTTGAAGTGGTTAGCCTTGCTTACTGCCTGGAACAGTCTGTTAGCAAGTCTGCTGTATGGCAGCATAGAACCATCTGAGTCTATGAGCAGCAGCAGCTTAACAGTATTCTTACGAGGCTTATCATATACTATATGAAGCATACCTGCATTTTCGCAAGTTTCATCGACTGTTGCATCGATGTCCAGTTCAGTCTTCGCGCCCTCAAGTCTTGATGAGTACTGACGCAGTTTCCTGAATGCCATCTGGAATGATCTAATATCGAGAGCTTTATCGTCTCGGAAATCCTTGAAGTGTCTTTCACCTGCAATCTGAAGTGCTGACTTATGACGACCTTCACCACCGGTACGAATACCAGTTGTATGATAACCGCCACGACCCATTGTAGAAGTACCACCGGTACCAATCCAGTAGGAACCGCCATCATGCTTCTCCTTCTGTTCTTCGATACGTTCTCTGAACATACGCATGAGTTCTTCAAGTTCCTTAGGCCATTCGTCGCCCTTACCTTCATCATCAAGAGGTCTCTCCTGTTCATCTTCGCTGAGCCACTTCCAGAATTCTTCTGGAAGGTCTTCAGGAGTCTGTACATTCTGGAAGTATTCTGCGAATACAGCATCGAAATTATCGAAGTCTGATTCACTCTTAATGAGTATTGCACGGCAGAGATAATAAAAACCCTTAAATGATGAACGTGCCAGGCCCTTATCAAGAGCTTCTACAAGTATCATCCATTCATTGATAGAAACTTCAAGTCCCTTGGCTCTCAGTAAATAAAAGAATTCTAAAAACATTATTTTATCCTTTCGCCAATGGGTACTAAATTACCATCTTCTGAGGGTATATCCCTTCTCCTTGATTTCATTCATAACATCGATATCCTGGTTCTTCTTAAGAAGTACGCCAACGAATGGCAGTTTCTCGCTCAGGTTACCAACATCAACGCCACTGATCATGAGAGCCTGAATCCAGTCCAGGAGTTCTGATGTGCTTGGCTTCTTCTGGAGTTCGTCCATCTTACGAAGGTCATAGAATGCGTCCAGTGCAGCATCTGAAAGAGTCTTGTCAACATCGCCGAAGTGAACGTCGATGATTTCAGCCATCTTCTCCTTGTCAGGGAACTGAATGTAGTGGAAGATGCATCTTCTCAGGAATGCGTCTGGCAGTTCCTTCTCAGCGTTTGATGTGATAATAACGATAGGTCTATGCTTAGTTTTGATTGTTTCCTTAGTTTCGTTGATGTAGAATTCCATCTTATCAAGTTCCCAAAGAAGGTCGTTAGGGAATTCCAGGTCAGCCTTATCGATTTCGTCGATGAGGAGAACTACCTGCTTATCTGATGTGAACGCTTCGCCAAGCTTACCCAGCTTAATGTACTGTGCGATATCCTTAACATCGCCTTCACCGAACTGTGAGTCATACAGTCTCTGAACTGTATCATAAACATAGAGGCCTTCCTGAGCCTTAGTTGTTGACTTGATACCCCAGATGATAAGGTCCATATCAAGTGCATCAGCGATAGCTTCTGCCAGCATTGTCTTACCAGTACCTGGTTCACCCTTAATAAGAAGTGGCTTCTGTAATGCAATTGATACGTTAACTGCATTCATCAGTTCTTCAGTAACAACGTAATTGTCACTACCCTTAAACAGGTTCATGTCTTTCATTTCGTTTAATTCCTTTCCTATTTAATCCAGCCGGTGCTGTATTTATCAATATAACCTCAATTCTGAAAACAGATTGAGCCATATATATTATACTATCAAACCTAACAACAATCAATATACGTTAGACTTAATTGAAGTTCAAGAAAACATTAAAAGACCCTCGAATTCGGAGGAACTCGAAGGTCTTTTATTGTCGTTTGCATCCTTTACTGGAACAGTAAGCTCCCCTTAATGGAACTTCTAACCACTGGACCGAATGTTCTCGAGTCTACAGACGATTCTCTATTATCTCCAAGAACGAAGAACATGTCTTGCTCCACCTGGTATGGATATGAAATCTCGTAGATTCCTTTATCCGTGATGCCCTGGGCATACTCTTCACTTAGCACCTGACCATTAACGGTCACGGCGCCATCTGAGATATCAATTGTGTCGCCAGGAGATGCGATAATACGCTTGACGTACTTATCTCCGTTTGGCATTTTGATCGATACGATATCACCGTTGTGATAGTTATCGCTCAGTCTCAGGTAGAATACCACCTGATTATCTTCAAGTGTCGGGTTCATGGATTCACCCGACACTCTTGATACGCCTACAATTACGTTAAATACAACCAAAGTTGCGATTACTACGATGCCTATAAGCTTAGCAAATCTGAACCAGCCCAGCTTGCGGCCATCGTATCTACTCATCATTCTCTTGTTAGCCATAGTCCACATCCTTATCCTGTCTGAGAACGCTAAGCCTGTACAGCTTCTGGTTCCTCTTCGTTATCGTCATCTTCGTACTTCTTCTTGGCAAATACTGCGATAATTACCTGAATAATTGCCATGATTACCATGAGGATAGTCCACTTATCAACGAATACCATTGGAAGTGACATATCTTCTGTGATAACGAATACGATGATCATCAGGATTGCCCATACAGCGCTCAGAAGTCTAGGAACCAGCTTACGCTTAACATCGTTTCCGTCTTCATCTTCTGTGTTAGCTGCATTCGCTGTTTCCTGTGCTTCCTCTTCATCATCTCTCTTCTTTCTGAAGAAGTAGAGGATCAGCAGGATGATGCTCAGCAGGCAAGTGAGAATTGTCAGAATCAGGTTGAGGAGAGCCCATGCTCCATCAGCTGGTGCTGCTGGAACCTGTGGTTCTTCAATTGGTGTAATTGTGAATCCGCCATCACCGTCTGGTGTTACCAGACCAGTTGTAATAGTGTTGCCACCGTTTCCACCGTTATCGCCACCACCAGGTGTTACGTTAGCCTTGTAAGTTACTGTGAACTCAAGACCCTTTGCTGGCATGCCATCTTCGCCACTCTTAATTACTGCGTAATCATATGTGTAGCCCTTGATAGCAGGTGACTTGATTCTGAATGCTTCACCCTTGATGTATGTACCTGTATAGTCCTTGGCAAGTGTCTTGCCCTTAGTATCAACATAGTGGATTGTCAGATTATAGATTGCATCGATAATCAGCTGTCCATCAACGATGTTGAATGTTACGTTTTCGAAGTTCTTGTTTGTGTTAACGAAATCTTCGGAAGTAAGTTCCATATCATAGCTACCTGGCTTAGTTCCCTTGATTGTATCGTCGCCACTGAATTCGAAATCATCTACTGTATAGAGTGGATCTGTGATAGATACGTCATAGCCGTTTACAAGGTGTTCGTTTCCATCGTATCTTACTCTATTACTGTGTTCTGTGATTGTTACGACAACGTCGCCCTTAGCGCTTACAGTCAGCTTGCCGAATACCTGCTGGATGTTGTAGTTAACAGGCTTAGTCTGAATCTGGTTTGCTCCTGTATCCATTGGCAGTTCTTCAAACTCAGGTTCACTTTCTGCTTCGCCTTCTACTGCTGCGAATAACTTGATTGAGCTGTCCTGACCGTTCAGTCTGTAAGTAAATTCGTTATCGCTTGTGCCAGCTTCTGTCTGTGAGCCAGTTACATCGTATGTTGCGCCTTCACCTTCAGCCCATCCATCGCCTGTAACCTTTACTGTGCTATCTGTCAGAGGAGTTCCGTCGTAAATCTTGCTAGCTGTTGCTGAAGTCATTACTACGGTTCTCTTGTTGATCTTAAGAACGCCGTCTGTAACAACGAATGTTACGTTTTCGAAGTTGTCGTTTGTATTGCTGAAGTTGTGTTCTGTCAGACCCATTGTGTATGTGCCTGCATCAGTTCCGCCTGCATAGGCTGGACCTGCGAATTCGAAGTCGCTTTCTGAGTAAAGATCAGTATCCTTGGCCGTCTGTCCTTCTACAACTTCCTTAATGCTTGTTACGTCATATCCTTCGACTTCGTGCAGCTGACCATCGTAGAGAACTGTATCGCTATTTGCTACGATATTAACTACGATACCTGACTTCTTTGTTACTGTCAGTGTGCCAGGAACAACTGTGATTTCGTAGTTATCCGCACTTGTCTTATCGCTAAGTTCATAAGTGAATTCGTTAGCCTGTTCACCAACGTTTGTGATTGTTCCAGTTACGTCATATGTTGCGCCTTCGCCTTCAGCCCATCCATCGCCTGTCACTGTCACATTATCGTTTGTAAGAGGCTTGCCATCGTATACCTTGCTGTCATCAGCTGATGTGAGAGTTACGGCTCTCTTATCAACCTTCAGCTTACCAGGTACACATTCGATGCTTGCGTAGTTCTTAGTCACATCTTCATCACCACGCATGATCTTGTATTCACTTACTGTTGATTCTGTTTCGCCAGCATTTGTAATGCTGCCAACAACTGTTGCAACGATTCTATCGCCATCAACAAGAACATCTGGTGTAAATTCGTATCCGTCCGCTTCAAGAGCTGTACCGTCATATATCTTGTTGCCATCGTTAGCAGTGATAGTAATCTTAGTTGCGATTGGATCAACTGTCAGTGTTCCAATCTCTGTAGCAACAGTGTAGTCATCTTCAGCTGCTGTGCCGTCGAATACTAATGTGTAAGTGTTGTCACTTGTACCAACATTAGTCTGGCTGCCTGTTGTGCTGAATGTTACTGTTTCTCCTTCAACAAGACCTGTTACCTGGCCCTCTGCAGTGAGTGCAGTTCCGTCGTAAACCTTGCTATCTGTTGGAGTTGAAACTGTGAGTTCTGCTGGTGTAATTACGATGTTTCCTGGAGTCTTCTTGATATTCAGCTTACCAGTTACATCTTCACCTGCTGCATTTTTGATAACCAAAGTATCACAGTCAGCATCTACTGTACCTTCAGCAACATGTGTTGCTGAAGCATTTGAAGTTGCTGTTTCCAGAGTGTATCCCTTAGGCAGACCAGAAACTTCACATTTTGCACCGTGTGCCTGGCCATCATATGTGAACTCGCCACCTGTTGTTGTTACTGTAATCTCACCTGCAAATTCAGTTACTGCCAGCTTGCCTACTGTTTCGTCTACGAAGTAGTCGCTTTCAGCTGCTGTGCCGTCAAATACCAGTGTGTATGTGTTATCTGATGATCCTACAGCTGTCTGTGAGCCAGTTACTGTGAATGTTGCAGTCTCGTTATTAATGAATCCGTCGATGCTGCCGTCTGCTGTGAGAGCTTCGCCGTCGTATACTTTGCTTGAGCCTTCTGTTACTACTGTCAGCTTCGCTGGATTAATCTTGATAGTGTCGTTAACGTATCTGATGTTCAGCTTGTCTGTTACCTCCTGGCCTGCTGCGTTCTTGATTACAAGAGTATCGCAGTCTGCAGTTACTGTACCTTCAGCAACGTGAGTTGCCTTATCGTTTGATCCAATTGCAAAGAGTGAATAGCCCTTTGGCAGCTGGCTAATTGTAGTAACCGCCTGGTGTTCGTTACCGTCGTATGTGAATTCGCCGCCCTTTGTTGTTACAACGATTTCACTTGAGTTCTGAGTTACAACCAGTTTGCCAAGTGTAGCATCAACTACGTAGTCTGTTTCCTTAGCTGTGCCATCCCACTGGATGCCATAAGTGTTATTGCTGTCGCCAACTTCTGTCTGTGAACCAGTTGTTGCAAATGTTGCTGTTTCGTCGTTAACGAAACCTTCGATTGTTCCTGAAGCAGTCAGCGGATCACTGTCGTATACTTTGCTTGCTCCTTCAGTTACTACTGTCAGTGTAGCTGGTGTGATCGTAATGCTTCCATCAACGTACTTGATGTTCAGCTTGCATGTTACGTCTTCACCTTCTGCGTTCTTGATTACGAGAGTGTCGCAACCTGCTGTTACAGTACCTTCAGCTACGTGAGTTGCCTTCGCTTTGGAAGTTGCTGTTTCCAGAGTGTATCCCTTAGGCAGACCTGTAACTTCGCATGTTGCACCGTGTGCCTTGCCATCGTATGTGAACTCGCCGCCTGTTGTTGTTACTGTGATTTCAGCTGTTGATTCTGTAACCTTGAGAGTTCCAACTGTAGCACTTACAGTGTAGTCATCTTCTTCAGCTGTGCCGTCGAATACCAGGCTGTAAGTGTTCTTGCTTTCACCAACCGCTGTCTGCTTACCAGTTGTTGTGAATGTTGCTTCTTCGCCATTTACGAATCCTTCGATGCTGCCAGCCTTAGTAAGTGCTTCACCATCGTAAGTCTTCTCAGCATCTGGTGTTACTACTGTCAGAGTTACTGGCTTAATTGTAATTGAGCCATCAACGCGCTTAATGTTCAACTTGGAAGTAACATCTTCGCCTGCTGCATTCTTGATTACCAGAGTATCGCAATCTGCAGTTACTGTACCTTCTGATACATGAGTTGCCTTATCCTTTGATGTTGCTTCTGCTAATGTGTATCCAGCTGGCAGATTACTTACTTCAACTGTAGCCTTGTGCTCTGTTCCATCATAAGTGAATGTGCCACCTGTTGTTGTTACTACGATTTCACTAGCGTTTTCAGTTACTGTCAGCTTACCTACTGTCTCATCAATAGTGTAGTCTTCAGCCTGAGCGCTCTGATCGAATGCTAATGTGTATGTGTTATCGCTTGTACCAACAGCTGTTCTTGAACCTGTTACTGTGAATGTTGCTGTTTCGTTATTAACAAATCCCTCGATGCTACCTTCCGCTGTCAGTGCTGTGCCATCATATACCTTGCCACCGCTCTTTGTCACAACTGTCAATGTTGCTGGAGTGATGTTAATAGTTCCGTTTGTGTACTTGATATTCAGCTTAGAAGTAACATTTTCATCTGCTGCGTTCTTGATTACCAAAGCATCGCAGTCTGCAGTTACTGTACCTTCGGATACATGTGTTGCTGTATCATCTGATGTTGCAGTTTCCAGAGTATATCCAGCCGGCAGCGCGCTTACTGCTACTGTTGCACCATGTGCCTTGCCATCATATTCGAATGTACCGCCTGCTACCGTTACTGTAATTTCACCTGCGTATTCAGTTACCGTCAGCTTACCGATTGTTTCGGAGATCACATAGTTTGACTCAAATGTTGTAGTACTTGTCTTATCCCAAGTGAGCTTGTATGTGTTAGCACTGCTTCCAACAGCAGTCTGCGAACCTGTTGTTTCCAGAGTAACGTCTGCAGATTCATTACCGATAAATCCAGTAATTGTGCCCTTGGCAGTAAGAGCAGTTCCATCGTATACCTTGTTAGCATCAGGTGTTATTACTGTCAGTGTTGCTGGAGTGATTGTGATTGATCCATCAACGTACTTAATGTTCAGCTTGCTTGTTACATCTTCGCCTGCTGCATTCTTGATTACGAGAGTATCGCAGTTTGCCTTAACTGTTCCCTGGCCAACGTTTCTAGCGCTGTCATCTGAGCTTGCTTCTACTAATGTGTAGCCTAATGGCAGTGTGCTTACTGTAACTGTTGCACCGTGATTCTGGCCATCGTACTCGAATGTGCCGCCTGCTACCGTTACTACGATTTCGTCTTTGTTTTCTGTTACTGTCAGCTTGCCTACTGTCTCGCTTACTGTGTAGTCAGTTGCTGCTGCAGTCTTGTCAAATGTCAGTGAGTATGTGTTATCGCTTGTTCCAACTTCTGTCTGAGTACCAGTTGTTGCAAAGGTTGCTGTTTCGTTATTTACGAAGCCTTCGATGCTACCTTCTGCTGTGAGAGCTGTACCATCGTATACCTTATTGGCAGCTTCTGTTACTACTGTCAGTGTAGCTGGTGTGATTGCGATTGTTCCATTAACGTACTTAATGTTCAGCTTGCCTGTTACATCTTCGCCCTCTGCATTTCTGATAACGAGAGTATCGCAGTCTGCAGTCACTGTACCTTCTGATACGTGTGTTGCGCTGTCCTTTGAAGATGCTGCTTCCAGAGTATATCCAGTTGGCAGCTTGCTTACTGCTACTGTTGCACCGTGTGCCTTACCATCATATGTGAATGTGCCACCTGCTACCGTTACTACGATTTCCTGAGTACTTTCTATTACTGTCAGCTTTCCTACTGTTGCGCTTACAGTGTAGTCACCTTCATCTGCTGTACCGTCAAATACCAGATCGTAAGTGTTATCGCTTTCGCCTACAACTGTCTGAGCACCAGTAGTTGCAAAGGTTGCGGTTTCGTTATTTACGAAGCCTTCGATGCTGCCATCTGCTGTCAGTGCTGTTCCGTCATATTCCTTGTTGGCATCAGGTGTATTTACTGTCAGTGTTACCGGAGTAATTGTAATTGATCCGTCAACGTACTTAATGTTCAGCTTGCTTGTTACGTCTTCACCCTTGGCATTTCTGATAACCAAAGTATCGCAGTTAGCAGTCACTGTACCATCTGATACATGTGTTGCTGTGTCTGCTGAAGTTGCTGTGTCTACTGTGTAGCCAGTTGGCAGAGTGCTTACTGTAACTGTTGCACCGTGAGTCTGACCATCGTATGGGAATGTACCACCTGTTGTTGTTACTACGATTTCATCTGCGTTTTCAGTTACTGTCAGCTTGCCTACTGTGTCTGATACTGTGTAGTCAGTTTCTGCTGCAGTCTTATCAAATACAAGTGTGTATGTATTATCACTTGTTCCAACGTCTGTCTGAGTACCAGTTACTGCGAATGTTGCTGTTTCGTTATTAACGAAGCCTTCAACTGAACCTTCTGCTGTCAGTGCTGTTCCGTCATAGATCTTGCTATCAGTATTTGTTACTACTGTCAGTGTTACAGGTGTAATTGTAATTGATCCATCAACGTACTTAATGTTCAGCTTGCTTGTTACATCTTCGCCTGCTGCGTTCTTGATAACAAGGTTATCGCAGTCAGCTGTAACTGTACCTTCTGATACGTGTGTTGCTGTATCATCTGATGTTGCTGTTTCCAGAGTATATCCAGTTGGCAGTGTGCTTACTGCTACTGTCGCACCATGTGCCTGACCATCGTATGCAAATGTGCCACCTGTTGTTGTTACTACGATTTCCTGAGTATTTTCTGTTACTGTCAGCTTACCAATTGTGTCTGATACTGTGTAGTCTGTTGCTGCAGCTGTACCATCGAATACCAGGCTGTAAGTATTATCGCTATCGCCAACCTCTGTCTGAGTACCAGTTGTTGTGAATGTTGCTGTTTCACCGTTAACGAAGCCGCTAATGCTGCCCTCTGCTGTAAGAGCTGAGCCATCGTAAGTCTTGCTTGCGTTTGGTGTTTCTACTGTTAATGCCTGCGGTGTGATTGTAATGCTTCCATCAACGAATCTGATGTTCAGCTTGTCTGTTACATCCTCACCTGCGCCATTTTTGATTACCAGAGTATCACAACCTGCAGTTACTGTACCTTCTGATACGTGTGTTGCTGTTGCATCTGATTTTGCTGTTTCTACTACGTATCCGACTGGCAGGTTTGTTACGGCTACTGTTGCACCATGAGCCTGGCCATCATATGTGAATGTGCCGCCTGCTACCGTTACTAAGATTTCCTGAGCACTTTCTGTTACTGTCAGCTTGCCCACTGTGTCTGATACTGTGTAGTCTGTTGCTGCTGCACTTCCGTCGAATACCAGTGAGTATGTGTTGTCACTTGTTCCAACTGCAGTCTGTGTACCAGTTGTAGTAAAGGTTGCTGTTTCCTCGTTAACAAATCCTTCGATGCTGCCAGCCTTAGTAAGAGCAGTTCCGTCATATACCTTGTTGGCATCAGGTGTATTTACTGTCAGTGTTACTGGAGTAATTGTAATTGATCCGTCAACGTACTTAATGTTCAGCTTGCTTGTTACGTCTTCGCCTGCTGCATTCTTGATAACAAGAGTATCGCAGTCAGCTGCTACTGTACCTTCAGCAACATGTGTCGCCTTATCATCTGATGTTGCAGTGTCCAGAGTATATCCAGTTGGCAGCGCACTTACTGCAACTGTTGCTCCATGAGACTTACCATCGTATTCGAATGTACCACCTGTTGTTGTTACAGTAATTTCTTCTGCGTATTCAGTTACTGTCAGCATACCTACTGTGTCTGATACTGTGTAGTCTGTTGCTGCTGCACTTCCGTCGAATACCAGTGAATATGTGTTGTCTGACTGGCCTACAGCTGTCTGAGATCCTGTTACAGTGAATGTTGCTGTTTCTTCACCTACGAATCCTTCGATGCTTCCTTCTGCTGTCAGTGCTGTACCATCGTATGTCTTGCTATCAGTTCCTGTTACTACTGTCAATGCCTGCGGTGTGATTTCAATTGTTCCAGGAATAAATGTGATATGCTCTCTCAGGTTAGCAGTTACATCCTTGCCTTCAGCATTTCTGATTACAAGAACATCGCATTTTGCGTTAACTTTGCCTTCAGCAACATGTGTTGCTGTTGCCTTTGATACTGCTGTTTCCAGAGTATATCCTTCTGGAAGTTCGCTAACTGTAACAGTTGCTCCATGAGCCTGGCCATCATATTCGAATGTGCCACCAGTTGTTGTTACTACGATATCCTCTTCACTCTCTGTTACTGTCAGGCTGCCTACTGTTGCACCAACTGTGTAGTCAGTTGCAGCTGCTGTACCGTCCCAAGTGAGAGTATATGTATTGTCGCTAGTTCCTACTTCAGTCTGGCTACCAGTAATGAGGAAAGTTGCTGTTTCGCCATTAACCAGGCCTTCAAATACAGCACCGCTGCCGATACCCTTAGCTGTCAGAGGTTTACCATCGTATACCTTGTTTGCACTTGGAGTTACGATTGTAAGTGGTGCCTTTGTGATTGTAATTGAACCAGTAACCTGCTTAATATTCAGGTTTGCAGTTACGTCTTCGCCTGCTGCATTTCTGATTACCAGAACGTCGCAATCTGCTGTAACTGTTCCTTCAGCTACATGTGTAGCTGTATCGTTTGAACTTGCTGTTACTAATGAGTATCCCTTTGGCAGCTGGCTTACTGCTACGGCCGCGCCGTGAGCCTTACCGTCATACTGGAATGTGCCGCCAGTTGTTGTTACTGTAATTTCTCCTGCGTATTCAGTTACTTCGAGAGTACCCAGATTTTCACTTACTGTGTAGTTATCCTTTTTAGCGGTACCGTTCCAGTTAAGTGAATATGTGTTTCTGCTGCTTCCCACTTCAGTCTGAGTACCAGTAGTTGTGAATGTTGCTGTTTCACCGTTAACAAAACCACTGATTGTACCCTCTGATGTCAGTGCATCGCCATCATATACCTTCTCAGCATTTGGTGTTGATACTGTCAGTACTGCTGGGTTAATCTTGAGAGTTCCGTCAACGTATCTAATCTTCAGCTGGCTTGTTACGTCATCGCCTGCTGCGTTCTTGATAACGAGTGTATCGCAAGTAGCTGTCACATCAGTCTTTGTTACATCTGTTGCTGTTGCACTTGATGTAGCTGTAACTAATGAGTATCCCTTTGGCAGCTGGCTTACAGCCACTGTTGCACCATGAGCCTTACCGTCATATGTGAATGTGCCACCTGTTGTTGTAACTACGATTTCTTCTGCAAACTGAGTAACTGTGAGAGTTCCCTTAGTTTCTGAAGTAATTTCATAGTTACCAGCCTTCGCTGTCTTATCGAATTCCAGTGTGTATGTATTATCACTTGAACCAACAACTGTCTGGCTGCCAGTTACTGTGAATGTGGCTTCTTCGCCGCCCTTGAAGCCCTGGATCTTTCCAGGAGCTGTGAGAGGATCACCATCGTATACTTTGCTTGCACCTTCTGTTACTACTGTCAGCGGAGCCTTAGTAATAGTAACCTTCGCGCTCTTTTCTAACGCGATGATGCCCAGAGGACCAGTTGCTCTAACTGTCACTGTGTGATCAGTTACGTCCTTGAACATTGGCTTCTCAGCTGTGAATTCGCCGCCGTCAACGCTGTAAGTCAGCTTGAAGCCCAGGGCTTCGATGGCTGATGCGTTTACTGTTACTGAATGTTTCTCAGCATCGTATTCGTCGTTATATCCTTCAACTGTGAATACTTCCCAATTAGCTGTGAATACCAGGTTAGCGTGTGAACCCTTCTCAACTACTGTGCCTTCCTTAGCATGGTCAGTTACAGTTGCCTTAACTCCTGATGGACCGTAGTCCCAACCAGTGAAGATGTAGCCTTCCTTTTCAGGAGTTGCGATATGTACTTCGTCGTTAATTGTGTAAGTTCTTTCGTGATCCTTAGCCCAGCTTTCTGCTACGTTGTCGTACTTGATTGTGTAGTTTACTGGAGTAACCTGGAACTTCACGATGTTCTGGTTAGCATCACTTGAAACCTGCAGCCACTTGGATGTTGTAGCGCCGAGTACGTAGCCTGCAGGAACTTCCTTGTTAGAAGCCTTGATGAGCATTCTGTTTGCTGTTGCTTCGAACCAGCCTCCATCTACGTCAGATTTTCTTTCTGCTACAACTTCTCCAGCTGCGTTAACATACTGAACCTTGTACTTAGAATCTGCGAAAGTTGAATATGTGAATGTGATCACATTCTTTGTTGAGTCAGCACCCAGAGTCATTGATTCTGATGCCTTGTCAACGATATAGTCTGCGTATTCGCCCTGAGGAGCGATAGCATATTCAACGACTGTCTTTCCTACCTTGCCGCCCTTTGTCTTAGGCTCTGCGATAGGTGTTCCGTCGCTAGTCACGTAATTTACTACGTATGTAGTAGTCTCAACCTTTGTCCAGTGAGCGTAGATTATCATGTCTTCCTTAACTGGTGCAAAGATATCAACTTCTGAGCCGCCTTCTGCCGCTGTATACCAGCCTGCGAAGGCGTAACCGTCTGCTGATCTATCCGGTGTTGCGATTTCAAGGTAGTCGCCCTTGAATACTTTCTCTACCTTTGTCTTACCATCGTAGTTATAGTCGATAGTAACCTTCTTCTCTGGTGCCGCCCACTTAGCATAGAGGGCAACATTGTTTCCTGGCATTACTGTGAATGGGTATGGATCGCCACTGCACTCAGCATTGTCATACCATCCAGCGAATGTGAACTCATCATCTACAGTTGCTGGTCTTGATGGTGTGTAGTTCTTGCCAGCGATGTTAGCTTCGAAAAGTACTGATTCTTCCTTCAGCTTACTATCCTTATAGTAGAAGGTCATAGTATAAGCATTTCTCTTGTAGTAGAATCTGTAGATTTTTGGATTTGATGATGTATTAGAACCTGTATAGCCTGTAGGTGTTGTAGATAAATTGGTAAATCCATATATCTGCTTCGCACTTAATGAAGTTGAAGGAACCTTATTCTGACTATACACATCAGACTTAGTATATCCGTTGCCGTCTGGATTCTGGAGATAGTATTCTACATTTACAGTTGTTGATGTGTCATACCACTGTGCCTTGTAAGTTACTGTTGTTCCTGATAAAAGCTGATAATTACCGTTAGCCTTAAGCATATCAGATGTTACTTCAAATCTAAGTGATGCATATGAGTTACCCCACTTGTCAAAGTACTTGCTTGAACCAGATGTTGGCTGTTTAATAAGAGGACCTGCATTAGCATCAAGTGATGGCCACATGCCCGAAAGGTTCATGCCAAGCACTACGTTCTTAATCTGATATCCAGTTCCAGTGTAAGTTTTACCATTGGCAACTATTGATGCCGCTGACTTATTAATGTCAAACACGAATGTATATCTTGTCAGATCGTAATATACACCAACTACAGTTGAGCCATCTGCCTTAACTGTTGCTGAGTCTGCACTCTTGAATGTATAGAAGTCATAAGACTTGTCTGCAGCTCCACTTACAGTTGAACCAACCGGTGCACTCAGTGTTGCTGATGAATCAAACTCATAGTGACCTGAATTTGTGCTGTTGTCCCATACTTCCTTGAAGTAAACAACTGTGTAGTTAACTGTCTGTGCATCCCACTTAGCATATAAATTGATATCGCTTGTGAGCGTTGCAGTTTCTGGTGCCAGCTGTGTGCATGCCGCGTCTAAATACCAGCCTGCGAATGTGTAGCCAGTTCTTGTTGGAACTGGTGAAA
>JAGHTQ010000114.1 GCA_018065295.1 Candidatus Colimonas fimequi
TCCAATACCTCTTCTGTATCTAGGAATCTGTCTTGCGCTAAGAGTAGTCACTTCAGATCCTCTTACCTTGATGCTTCCTGATGTAGCGTCGATTTCCTTAAGAATCAGTTTAATAAAAGTTGATTTACCCGCACCACTTGGTCCTACAAGGAATACGAAATCACCCTTATTAATTCTGACGCTTACGTTATCAAGAGCAAGATTTGATTTATATCTTTTAGTTACATTATTGAATTCAATCATTGATCAATAAGCCCCTTGTGATTATTTATTTTATTTAAGAAGTCCCTTAACTGCTGCAACTACGTCTTCTGCAGTCATGCCATACTTCTTCTTCAGTTCAGCTGGTGTACCTGATTCGCCATAAGTATCCTTCTGACCAACCATAGCCATCTTAACTGGGCACTTCTGAACAACTACTTCAGCAACTGCGCCGCCAAGACCGCCCAGTACTGAGTGTTCTTCAACTGTTACGATAGCACCTGTTTCTTCTGCTGCCTTAACGATGATTTCTTCATCAAGAGGCTTAATTGTGTGCATATCGATTACTCTAGCTTCGATTCCGTCTGCAGCAAGTGCTTCAGCTGCTTCCAGAGCGTCAGCTACCATGATACCAGTTGCGATGATAGTAACGTCCTTACCATCTCTCAGCTGGTTACCCTTACCGATTTCAAGTACGTCATCTTCAGTATAAAGTACTGGAACTGCCGCACGACCGAATCTCAGGTAGCATGGACCATACATATCAACAGCAGCCTTAAGAAGCTTCTTAGCTGATACATCATCACTAGGGTTAATAACTGTCATTCCTGGAATTTCTCTCATGAGAGCCAGGTCTTCGAATGTCTGATGGCTGGCACCGTCTTCACCAACTGTAATACCTGCGTGTGTAGCGCAAATCTTAACGTTAGCCTTAGTGTAGCCAATTGAGTTTCTGATAATTTCGTATGATCTGCCAGCAGCGAACATAGCAAATGTACTTGCACATACAACCTTACCTGAAAGTGCAATACCTGCAGCTGTAGCATAAAGTCCGTTCTCTGCGATACCCATGTTGAAGAATCTTTCTGGATATGCCTTAGCGAACATACCTGTCTTAGTTGAACCTGAAAGGTCAGCATCCATTACAACCAGATCTGGATTAGTTGCGCCAATTTCAACCAGTGCTTCACCGTATGACTGTCTTGTTGCGATCTTTTCTGCCATTATAATACACCTCCAATTTCTTCAATTGCCTGTGCTGTCTGTTCATCGTTAGGAGCCTTGCCATGCCATCCAGCCTGGCCTTCCATGAATGAAACGCCCTTACCCTTAACTGTTTCTGCTACGATGCAAGTTGGCTTGTCTGTGCATTCACGAGCTGCCTTAAAAGCATCCAGAATTTCCTGCATGTTGTGACCGTTAATTGAGATAACGTTCCAGCCGAATGCTGCGAACTTGTCTGCGATTGGGTTAGGGTTCATAACGTCTTCGTTCTTACCATCAATCTGAAGACCATTGTGGTCAACGATTGCGCAAACGTTAGTCAGACCATGATGAGGTGCTGCCATAGCTGCCTCCCAGATCATACCTTCCTGAAGTTCGCCATCACCGATAAGTACATATATTCTGCCTGGGTCATTGTTCAGCTTGTTAGCAATTGCCATACCGTTAGCTGCTGCGAAACCCTGTCCAAGTGAACCAGTTGACATTTCGATTCCTGGTACCTTATGCATGTCAGGATGTCCCTGGAACTTTGATCCCATCTTTCTTAATGTCAT
>JAGHTQ010000093.1 GCA_018065295.1 Candidatus Colimonas fimequi
TATTCATCTTCCTGCTCCCTGCGCCAAGCCAGAAAGTCGTTCCATTTAGAGTTATATTGCTCGTTAATTATCTTTTCTTGAAACTTGTCTCGTTCTGCTGTGATGGCAAGCATCTCATCTGCCACCTCTTCCATTGACGGATTCTCCCAGCGATAAAGGTACCTGAGCATGCGCTGTTTGCAGTAGTCTGTGTTCAGGCTAACATCAATCAGATTGCAGAAACGCTCTGGGTATCCCATTGAGAGAAGTTTATCGTATAATTCGTTGCCCATATTATCCTTGGTTATCTCCTATTATCAACAATTCTTTGTTATAATGTACGATGTTATCACATACTATAATATTCACAAACACGAGGAAATTCAATGATAATCACAACTACAATTCATATGACAGAACTGAACCGAGATCGTGAAATTACGATTTATGCGCCTGATGACTACGCTACATCCGGAAGACGCTATCCGGTTATGTATATAAATGATGGACAGAATGCCTTTTTTGATGAGCAGGCATTCGGTGGAGTCAGTTGGGGCTTCCTGGGACACAAGGCTGACCTGATTATGGTCGCAATTCCTTGCAATTTCGGGCCTTATATGCGTGAATCCGAGTACGGTGTATGGCAAACTGACCGTCACATCACCATCCTTGAGACTGGACGTCCTGAGCCAGGTCTTGGTGGTGAAGGTGATGCTTATGTGCGCTTCATCAAGGATGAGTTGAAGCCATTTATTGACCGCGAATTCCCAACAGATTCAGACGACACTGCCATTGTTGGCAGTTCTGCTGGCGGCAACATTTCATTCTACGCAGCTCTGCGCTATCCAGAAGTATTCAGCAAGTGTGCCGCACTTTCATGTGCTTTCTGGTATTATCCAGAGCAGTATGTGAAGCTTGTCGAGGGTGCAAACCTTGAACCCCTGCAGATTCTGTACATGGACCGTGGCACTAATGAAGGCAACGGCAATGATTTCGTTACTAACCTGTACAATTACGACATGGCGCTGGTTCACGATGCACTCATGACTAAGGAGCACAGCGACCACATCGACTTCAGAATCTACGAAGGCGCACAGCACAACGAAGGTGCATGGCGCCAGAGAGTTCCTGTTTTTATGGATCTATTTTATAAATAATCACTAAAAAGAGCGTTAGCAAATGCTAGCGCTCTTATTATGTCTCGATATTTCGAAATTATTACTCACCAATATAAATCTTATAAAGCTCATCATCATCTACAATCTTGCGAATATCTTCATAGAGCTTTGATGATGCGTCCTTCATTTCTGCGCGAAGCTCAGGTGATACAGGAACGATAGTTGAGCCGCCTTCTTCGCAGATGGCGATTCTGTCAGCTACTCTGTCCTGTGCAGCCTGACGAGCTACGTCGCAAGCTGTCTGTGCAGCCTGGTTGATGATTTCCTGCTGCTCTGGCGACAGGTTCTCCAGGAACTCTTCGTTTGTAACAAGGCTGAGCAGATGTGGCAGATGGTTAGTCTGGATGATGTACTTCTGCTGTTCGTAGAACTTATTTGAAACGATTACTTCATATGGGTTTTCCTGAGCGTCGATAGTCTTCTGCTGCAGGCCGATGTATACTTCTGCGAATGCCATTGGTGATGGGTTGGCACCGATTGCAGTCCAGTATGCCATATGGTTTGAGTTCTCCATAGTTCTAATCTTGATACCCTTGAAGTCGCCAAGCTTCTCAACGTTCTTGTTTGATGACATTACACGGAAGTCCTGGTCACTCATGCCGAGGAGCTTAATGCCCTTCTCTGCGTAGATCTTGTTGATCTTTTCCATGAGCTGAGGATTGTCCATTACTTCATGGAGCTGGTCGATATCTTCGAATACACATGGCAGGTCAAAGATCGCCAGCTTAGGCATGTAACTTACCTGTGGAGCTGTGTTCTGTACTACGAATGGAATGTCACCGTTCATGCAGCTCTCCAGAAGTTCTGTGTCGCCGCCAAGTGAACTGTTGGAATATACCTGAATTCTCATTTCGCCATTAGAAAGATTGTTTACTTCTTCAGCGAATTTCTCTGCATAAATCTGAGTTACTGTATCTTCAGGGCTGGCAGTAGCCAGTACCCATGCGAAGTCCTGATTGCCACCTTCACTATTGCCACATGATGTGAGAGCTGTCATAGTGAATGCCATTACTGCTGCCATTAATACGGCCATAATCTTTTTTCTCATAAGGCACCTCCTATGCATGCATCATGTTTACGAAGAGTAAACTGATCTGTGGGATATAAGTGATGAGCATCAGTGCGATGAGGAACAGGATAATCATAGGCATTGCCTTCCTTGCAATGTCCATAACCGGAACCTCCGACAGTGAACTTGCAACGAACAGGTTAACGCCGATAGGTGGTGTAACGAATCCGATTGCCAGGTTAACTACCATAATGATACCGAACTGAACTGGATCTACTCCGAAGCTTGTAACAACAGGCATGAGGATTGGAGCAAGGATCAGGATAGTAGGGCTTGTATCCATTACCATACCGACAATCAGCAGTACCAGGTTGATTACGATCAGGATAACGATCTTGCTTGTGAATGTTCCTGTCATCCATGCTGATACACCCTGTGGAACCTGCATGAGAGTCAGGATTCTTGAGAATGCTACTGATGCAGCCAGGATGAACAGAATAGGTGCGAATGTTCTTACCGCTTCTCTGAAGATGCCGATAAGTTCACTGAACTTAAGGGTTCTGTATACGAATAAGCTGATTACCAGAGCATAGAATACTGAGATAACTGCAGCTTCTGTTGGTGAAGTTACGCCTGTGTAGATGCAGCCCAGAATGATGATTGGTGTCAGCAGAGCCCAGATACTAGTCATGAATACCTGTCTGAAACCCTTGCCGTGGAGCTCGTCAACTACAACGTCAATCTTCTCACGGTCTTCGCCGTGCTTTTTGCAGTAATAAAATGCATATCCCATGAGGATAACTGCGATAAGTACGCCAGGAATGATACCTGCGATAAACAGGTCACTTACTGATGTACCTGTTGCCTGTGCGAACAGGATGAATGGAATACTTGGCGGAATGATTACACCAAGGCCGCCAGCGATAGCTACGAGAGCTACGCAGAACTTTTTATCATAGCCCAGTTCCAGCATGAACGGAATAGTCATACTTCCTACAGCGGCTACTGTCGCTGGAGCTGAACCTGAGATAGCGCCAAAGAACAGGCATGTGATGATAGCCGCACATGGGATACCTGCAGTTCTTCTGCCAACGAAGTATGTGAATACTTCGAAGAGTTTCTTTGATACGCCGCCCTT
>JAGHTQ010000019.1 GCA_018065295.1 Candidatus Colimonas fimequi
ATTCCATTCACTACTGAGCAGGTAGAGGGAAGTGAAGAGCACAAGCTGCTTATGCGCCTTAAGGATTCACAGCTTAAGGATGCAGACGCAAGAGCTGAGCTTGTTGAGAAGATTATTCCTAACGTTAGCTTTGATGAAGATAACTTCCTCATTCTCATGGCGGCTGATGCATACGACCTGGCATATAGAGATAGCAACCTTGAAGATATGGCCGATGGTGGCAGCGAAGTGTTCAAGTACTTCCTCTGCTGCGTATGTCCTGTTAAGCCAAGTAAGCTGAAGCTTCAGTATAATGGAGACGACGGGGAATTCCACAGCACAGCTACTGGCCAGATCGCATCATCACCAGAGCTGGGATTCATGTTCCCATCTTTTGACGATAGAACATCTAATATCTACAACGCTCTTTTTTATACAAAGAAGCCAGCGATCATGTATCAGGAATTCATAGATGAAGTTTTCCATCTGGAGAAGATGCCTATGAGTGCGCCTCAGCAGCGTGCTACATTCCACAACGTTATCGCTGAGTCACTTGATAACGAGTGCAGCTTCGAAGTAGTAAGGAAACTCAGTGAAGCGGTTCGCGATAAGGTAGAGGCTCACAAGATTG
Source organism: Candidatus Colimonas fimequi (assembly GCA_018065295.1). Taxonomy (GTDB): domain Bacteria; phylum Bacillota; class Clostridia; order Peptostreptococcales; family Anaerovoracaceae; genus Lentihominibacter; species Lentihominibacter fimequi. Next base: position 611 of record JAGHTQ010000019.1, read on the forward strand.
AGAAGATCCCTGAGAATCTGGAGTTCTCAATCAGCCAGGTAGGCGACATGCTCCACGAAAGCGGCGTTAACCCTGACAAGGTAGAAGCATTCCAGGAAGAGTGTGAAGCTAAGTTCGGCAAGTACGCAGCCCTTCATCCTACAAATATCATCGAGACTAAGAAGTTCCACGTTGAGACACCTGACGTTAAGATCACTGTTGAACCAGAAAACAGCTATCTTCTCAAGACTAAGGTTATTAACGGAAGCAAGTACATTCTCGTTCCAGCAGGTGAAGGTCTTGTAATCAACGGCCTTGACATTAACCTTGACGACCTGGAAGAAATGGAGGACTAAATTGATAGGTACATTCGTTAACGTTGCAACAATTATCTGCGGTAGCCTTATCGGCGGCCTTTTCAAAAAGGTCCTTAAGGAAGAGCACACAAACTGTCTCTTCACAGCCATGGGTCTTGCAGCCTTCGGCATAGGCATCAACGCAGTTGTGCAGAACATGCCAGATAGCAAATATCCGGTGCTGTTCATCGTATCACTGGCACTGGGAAGCCTGGTAGGCACAATCCTGAAACTGGATGAGAGAGTAAACTCCGTACAGATAGGTAAAGAAGGGGATAAGAACCTTATCCAGGGAGTAGTAACTGGCTCTCTTATCTTTTGCGTAGGAACCCTGTCAATACTGGGTCCTGTACAGGCGGCTCTCTACGGAGACCACACATTTTTGTTCACTAACGCGACACTGGACTTCGTAACGTCCATGGTATTCGCGTCAACATATGGCATCGGCATGATCGCCGCTGCCGGAATACTCCTTTGCTGGCAGGGAGGTATCTACTTCCTGACACTCATGCTGGGCAATTTCATCACCGACACGATGATGACAGAGCTGGGGGTAGTAGGAGGATTCCTGATTTTAAGTTCAGGTATAAGCATTATGGGTATCAAAGACATGAAAACATTAAATATGCTGCCTTCTTTGATAATTCCTATTGCATGGTGCCTGATTATGGGTTACATTGGATAGGTCCGCGCGAATTTGGCGGATATTTTGAGAAAAAGGTATTTAGTTATTATTAAGGAGAAAATCAATGGAGAAGAAGAAACCAAACGCTCTGGCGTTACTGCCAATCGTTGTCTTCCTGATCGTTTACTTAGGAAGCGGTATTTATTACGAATACATCAATCCACCTGAAGGCGGAATGGGATTCTACGTAATGTCTGTAGTAGTAGCATTCATGATCGCACTTGCTGTTGCTATGGTACAGAACAAGGAACTGTCATTTGACGAGAAGATTAGCATCTGTGCTAAGGGTATCGGCGATGACAACATTACAACAATGCTGTTCATCTTCCTTATCGCTGGCGCATTCAGCGGTATTGCATCAGCTGCAGGCGGCGCAACAAGTACAGCAAACATGCTGCTCAACGTTATCCCAGCATCATTTGCAATTCCAGGACTCTTTATCATCGCATGTCTCATCTCAATGGCAATGGGTACATCATGCGGTACTATC
>JAGHTQ010000002.1 GCA_018065295.1 Candidatus Colimonas fimequi
GACCAGCATTCAGGTGACTACAAGTCACTGAGTACAGTGCCTAGACCTGGACATGCTGACTTCACAGCAAGAATACGATACGGTGATGAGCTGAACATGGCCGGTGGCGGCCCCTTCAGCGCCAGGATGACTGCACCACTTTGCATAGCGGGCGGAATCGCAATTCAGATTCTCGAAGAGATGGGAATTAAGATTGGCGCTCATATCCTGAGCATCGGTGATGAGATGGATGCACCTCTTGATCCTGTGAACATTCCTGAGGGCCTTGCTGACAGACTTAAGACAAAGGAAATCGCTGTCATCGACCCTGCAGCTGAAGAAAGAATGGCTAAAGTTATCCTTGATGCCAAGGACGACCTTGATTCAGTTGGCGGAGTTATTGAAGCCTTCGTTACTGGTCTTCCTGCTGGCATCGGCGGCGCTATGTATGACGGCGTTGAGAGCGGCCTGGCACCGATCCTTTTCGGAATTCCAGCTGTTAAGGGCGTTGAGTTTGGCGCAGGCTTTGAGGCAACTAGGCTTCGCGGCTCAGTAAACAATGACCCATTCTACTTTGATAACGGCGTTGTTAAGACTAGAACTAACAACCACGGCGGTATTCTGGGCGGCATCACATCTGGCATGCCACTTATCGCCAGACTGGCATTTAAGCCAACACCTTCAATCAGCCTGGAACAGGATTCTGTAGATCTTGAGACTGGCGAAGATGCTAAACTTGTAATAAAAGGCAGACACGACCCATGTGTTGTAACAAGAGCGGTTCCTATCGTTGAAGCAGCTCTTGCCATCGGGCTTCTTGACTGCATTATGGAGGATAAATAATGACTGAATCACAGGCTAAGAATCTGACTCAGCTTCGCGCTGAGATCGATACTATCGATGACCAGATTGTTGAATTATTCAAGCAGAGAATAGACACTGTAACTGAGATGGCTCAGGTTAAGTCAACTAACAAGCTTCCTGTTGCTCGTGACCAGAGAGAGAAAGAAATTCTTCTTAGACTGAGCAAGGAAGTTGGAGAAGAAAACGAGATGTTTTTGCATCTTCTTTATAACACTCTCTTCGATGTTAGCCGCTCAGCTCAGGCCAAGATTCTGGGACACAGATCAAATCTGGCAGAGAGAATCGACAAGGCTGTTGAAGAAACACCTAAGCTTTTCCCTAAGCGCGCAGTAGTTGCATGTCAGGGTGTTCCTGGTGCGTATTCACATGCAGCAGCTGAGAGACTTTTCGCACTTCCTGAAATCTCATTCTACAAGAGTTTCGAAGACGTGTTCCAGGCAGTTGAGTCTGGCGAAGTTCAGTACGGCGTCCTTCCGATCGAGAACTCATCATACGGTTCAGTAACTGCAATTTACAATCAGATGCAGCACTACAACTTTTATAT
>JAGHTQ010000137.1 GCA_018065295.1 Candidatus Colimonas fimequi
GACACACCTGTTCCCATACCGAACACAGAAGTTAAGCTTCTTAGCGCTGATGATACTTGGTGGGAGACTGCCTGGGAAAGTAAGACGTCGCCGCTTTTTTCGGTCCTATGGTCAAGCGGTTAAGACACCGCCCTTTCACGGCGGTAACTCGGGTTCGATTCCCGATAGGATCACCAATCGCCAGACTATGAAAGTAGTCTGGCCTTTTATTAGAGAGTAATTCGTAGTTGTCAGATTGCCACTGACTTCTACGATCCTCACAATTTTCATGGATATGGACCTGTAGCTCAGCAGGTTAGAGCGCACGCCTGATAAGCGTGAGGCCGGTGGTTCGAGTCCACCCAGGTCCACCATGCATTTACCAGGAGCGTCATAGGACGCTTTTGTTGTTTATATGGATACATATTTAGAGTACTTATGCGCCCATGGTGGAATTGGCAGACACGCTAGATTTAGGTTCTAGTGGGAGACCGTGGGGGTTCAAGTCCCTCTGGGCGCACCATAATAAAAAAGACACCTTCGGGTGTCTTTTTTATTATGTGCTGCTCGGAGGGACTTGAACCCGAAAGGGCGTGAGAGTCCTGTGAACTCTCACGGTCCGAGCACGGCCTGGCCGAGCGCAGGACGGCGGATTGCTTTAGCAATACGCATAAGTCCCTCTGGGCGCCATCTTTGATGAGGGGGACTTGAACCCGGACCACGTTAGGTGGTTCGCAAGTCCCTCTGGGCGCACGTTAACCCGATTTGATAGTAGCATAGAACTCGTGTATAATATCTTTTTGGAACTCGCTAAATTCGATACGCGTGAAACTTTGGAGGAGATGGAAGAATGACAACTAGAAGATTAGTGAAAGAATACACTAAAGAAGAGTTATTTACTTTGCAGCTGGTAAAGAAGAAGAGAATGGCTGTGCTCATGATGATCGCGCTGGCAGCGCTTATTGGAGTTTTCCTGGCAGCTGTCGTGTTCGTTGGCTTCGCACAGAGAATGATCATTTTGACAGTATTTATTCTGATCTCACTGGCTTGTTTATATCTGTATAGAGAATATGGCAAAGGCATTGCGGATATCGAACGCCGCATAAGATAACGACTGAGCTTTAGTTTAAGAAGAACTATGGGATCATTACTTATAGCAGTAATATACTTAATATTCATCAGTCTGGGCCTTCCGGACTCGCTGCTTGGCAGTGGCTGGCCGCAGATGCAGCTGACATTCGGCATACCGTCATCGTACGCAGGATACGTAGCCATGACGATATCACTTATGACAATTGTATCGGCACTTGCTTCGCCGAAGCTGATTACGAAACTTCATACTAAGTGGATTGTAATAATATCTATCGCACTTACGATTTGTGGACTCATGGGATTCTCGATATCGGGCAGCTATTACATGCTGTTTCTTTTTGCAATCCCATATGGCCTTGGCGCAGGATCAATAGATGCATCGGTTAACCACTATGTGGCGAGCAACTATTCCTCATCGGTAATGAACTTTCTTCATTGCTTTTATGGAGTGGGTGCGGTTATCAGTCCGAATATCATGGCGCTGGCGCTGATGCACGCTCATTGGAATGAGGGGTATAGGTGGACGGCGTATATTCAGATTGGCATTCTCCTTGTCTGCATACTTGCTCTTCCGTTATGGAAACGTAATGAGAACGAGCAGGCGGCTCAGCAGACGCAAAACAGTAGTCTGATAGATGCTCTGAAAATTCCTGGAGTAGTGTTAACGCTTATCGCGTTTTGCGCGTACTGCGGATCTGAAGTTACCTGCGGTCTATGGACATCAAGCTATTTCGCTGGTACAAAGGAAGCAATTTCCGACGAACTGGTCGCAGCCTTCGGCTCGCTGATTTTTGGCGGACTTATGCTGGGAAGATTAATATCGGGATTTATCTCAGAGCGATTCGGTGATAGAAACATGATTCGCATGGGCGTTGTAGTTGAACTTATAGGACTACTTCTCATAGTGCTTCCAACGGAAGGGTATATTATTGCTGCAATTGGGTTCGCGGTACTTGGAACTGGTATGGGTCCTATATATCCGGCGATTACTCATATGGCGCCAGCCAATTTCGGTGTCGCTAACAGTTCGGCAGTAATTGGACTTCAGATGGCTGCGGCCTATGTAGGAAGTACATTTATGCCGATGCTATTTGGCAATTTACAGCAGATTATCGGCATCGGTTGTCTGCCTGGAGTAATACTGATGGTAACAATAATCAATATAGTATTTCTTGAAATGACCTATCGGAAGATCCGTTTTTAGGCGAAATTTCAGGTCAAAATAGCGGTGAAAATTATTTCAAAAATAGTTTCAAAAAAGCTGTTGACAAGAGTAAGGATTATTGATATTATATGCAAGCTGTCGTTCGAAAGAGCAACGGAGACAAACGAAAATGAGTTTGAAAAAACTTAAAAAAGTTTGAAAAAGTTGTTGACAGAGGTTCAAGTATGTAGTATATTTGAATAGTTCGCGACAGCGAACAGCTTCGAAAGAAGCGTGTAAATTGAAAACTTCATAGTGTAGAAATTTGAGTCAAAATAAATTTTGATTTAAATGAAACCGATAAGCACAAACCTGAAAATGGAAAGGCTTAGAGGTTTCCGACAA
>JAGHTQ010000197.1 GCA_018065295.1 Candidatus Colimonas fimequi
GCCTGAGCCATGAGAACGATAAGTGCAGTCTGACGCATATATGTTGATTTACCAGACATGTTCGGACCAGTAATAAGAAGTAAACTGTTATCCTGCTTGTCAAGATATGTATCGTTATTTACGAAAACACCATCTCTGATAGTCTGTTCGATAACAGGGTGTCTTCCCTTCTCGATTACGATCTTATCGCTGTCATTTACTGTTGGCTTAGTGTAATTGTATTTCTCACTTACTTCTGCGAACGCAGTCAGAACGTCGAGTGTTGCAATTGATCTTGATGTTTCCTGGATTTCTCTAATATATGACTGAAGCTTCTCGCGAAGTTCAATAAAAAGATTATATTCCAGGTCGTTAATGCGTGATTCTGCATTAAGAACAAGACGTTCAGTCTCCTTTAGTTCAGGAGTAATGAAACGCTCTGCATTAGCAAGTGTCTGTTTACGAATATAGTTATCAGGAATAAGGTCGTACATGGACTTGGTTACTTCAAGATAGTAACCAAATACCTTGTTGAAACCAACCTTGAGATTTTTGATTCCAGTACGTTCTCTCTCAATACCTTCAAGGGATGCAATCCACTTCTGCGCGTCGCTGATTGAATCCTTAAGGTCGTCAAGTTCCTGGGAATACCCGTCTTTGATAATTCCGCCTTCTTTGATTGTGAACGGTGGATCATCGACGATAGCAGCCTCAATCAGGTCGTGAACTTCTGTAAGCCCGCTGATTGAGTCGTTAAGATGTGCCAGTAAGCGGCAGTCTTTTGATGCCAGTTCAAACTTAATATCAGGAAGCACGTAACATGAGTTGCGAAGGGCAATCAGGTCCTTACCGTTGGCATTGCCAGTAGCGATACGACCTGTCAGACGCTCGAAGTCGTAGACTCTCTTAAGAGACTCTTTAATGTTGTTTCTAGCAAGAACATCATCCAGAAGTTCCTCTACGGCGTCGAGACGGTCATTTATAGAATCAACGTCATTGAGAGGCTCCTTAAGCCACTGTTTCATCTTTCGTGAACCCATGGCTGTATGAGTTTTATCCAGGACTCCAAGAAGTGAACCCTGAAGTTTCTTCTCGAAGAGTGTCTGTGTCAGCTCCAGATTCTTGATTGTAGCCTTATCAAGAGACATATGCTGTCCCAGGCTATAGGTATTAATTGAAACTATATGGTTAAGACTTCTCTTCTGAGTTTCGAGAAGATAAATGAGCATGCTGCCAACAGCAGTCTCAGTGCATGAATCTTCTTCGATACCAAGGCCCTGAAGCGCGCTAACGTTAAACTGACGTTTGAATGTCTGCTTAACTGCGTCCTTCTTATAGAAGTCGCCACCGATAAAGTTAAAATATGCTCCTGTGATTGGCTTCAGGTCTTCGCAATCGATATACGCGTCAGTATCCTCGTTAATGAGAACCTCACGTGCGTTGATCTTAACCAGTTCATTTACCAGGTTTTCTCTAGCTGAGGCCCCACGGAGTAGTGTGGCGTTCATTTCACCAGTTGAAATATCGCAGTATGCGAAGCCGATTTCTTCTTCGTTTGCAACTACTGATGCGATGTAGTTATTCTCCTTCTCTTTAAGGAGATTGTCGCTAAGTACTGTACCTGGAGTAACAATCTGGATTACTTCACGCTTAACAAGACCCTTAGCTGCTGCTGGGTCTTCTACCTGTTCGCATATAGCGACCTTATATTCCTTCTCAACAAGGCGGGCAATGTATGTATCTGCAGAATGAAAAGGAACACCACACATTGGTGCCCTTTCTTCCATACCACATTGTTTACCTGTTAATGTTAATTCCAGTTCTCTTGAGACATTAATTGCGTCGTCAAAAAACATCTCATAGAAATCGCCAAGTCTAAAGAACAGTACACAATCCTTGTACTGCTCCTTAATCTCCATATACTGCTGCATCATTGGCGATAATTTCTGTTTAGCCATATTGACCTCTTATTTTCTGTTATTGTATGCTTCAATACCCAGTCTGATAAGTTCAACAGATCTGCGCATGTCATCTTCGTTAAGAACGTAAGCGATTCTCATTTCATCGCTGCCAAGTCCTGGAGTCTGATAGAATCCTTCAGCTGGTGCGAACATTACTGTTTCACCATTGTCTTCGAATTCAGTGAGAAGATAAATGAGGAACTTCTCGATGTTGTCTACAGGAAGCTTAGCTGTCATGTAGAATGCTCCACCTGGTTTATGGCAAACTACGCCAGGAATCTTCATGAGTTCTTCGTAAGCAGCGTTGCATCTAGCTTCGTAGATTGCTCTTGAATTGTCATAGTATTCCTTTCTCAGCTTGAAGAGTTCAACTGCACCAACCTGGTTAAGAGTTGATACGCATAATCTACCTTCTGCAATCTTCATAAGACCGTCCATGAGAACTGGGTTCTTAGTGATTACAGCACCGATTCTAGCGCCGCATGATGAATATCTCTTTGATACTGAATCGATGATAGCGATTCTGTCTGCATATTCTGGAAGCATTGCGAATGAAGTAATCTGCTTATTGTCGAATACATATTCTCTGTATACTTCGTCAGCGATTACCCATAATCTATGTTCTTCTGCGATTTCGCAGATAACTCTCATATCGTCAAGAGAAAGAGCTGCACCAGTTGGGTTACCAGGAGTTGATACAACGATTGCTCTTGTTCTGTTATCAATCTGAGCTTCGATTAACTCTCTGTTAATGAAGTTAAATCCATCTTCAGCCTTAGTTGTAATAGGCTTAACCTTGCCGCCTGATGCGAAAAGGAATGTCTGATAATTTGTATAGAATGGTTCAGGTACCAGCACGTTGTCACCTTCATTAAGAATGCTTGTGAAAACCATGCTCAGTGCTTCTGAACCACCATTTGTGATCATGATATCGTCAGTAACCAGCTGAATACCATAAGTAGCATAGTAGCCGATAATTGAATCATGGAGGGCTGTAATACCACCTGATTCTGTATATGCGATAGTCTTGGCATCGTAGTTTCTAACTGCTTCCATGAAGCATTCTGGTGTCTCGATGTCAGGCTGACCAATGTTAACTCTATAAACTTTCTTACCGGCTTTCTCAGCATCAAATGCAAATTTGTTAAACTTACGAATTGGCGAATGATGCATCTTACTTACTCTACTTGATAATCTCATTTTTATAACCTCTATTTCTCTAATTCATTATGTGACAGTTCCACGATTGCATTTACATCTGGCTGGAAGTCACCTGGCTGCTTCTTCATATAAAGAAGATACTCTATGTTTCCCTTAGTTCCTGTTACTGGAGAGAATGTTAATCCGTGAGCATAGAGTCCGTTATCTTCGCCATATCTGATAACGTTTTCGATAACCTGTCTATGAACGGCTGGATCTCTAACAATGCCCTTCTTGCCAACCTGCTCACGTCCTGCTTCGAACTGAGGCTTAACAAGGCATACCAAAGAACCGTCATCTCCCAGTAACTGGGTGGCGACAGGAAATACGAGTTTTAATGAAATGAATGACACGTCGATACTGATGAAATCAACGTCTCTTCCAATTGTGTCAACATCAAGGTAACGAACGTTGCACTTCTCCATGTTTACAACGCGCTCGTCGTTACGAAGTTTCCAATCAAGCTGTCCATATCCAACATCTATGCAAAATACCTGACGTGCACCTTTCTGTAGCATGCAGTCAGTGAAACCGCCTGTTGAAGCGCCGATGTCTACGCACTTAGCATCATCGAGAGTAAACTTATAAAGTTCCAGAGCCTTCTCAAGCTTAAGTCCCCCTCTGCTAACGTATGGACAAAGATTATCTTTAATTGTAATTTCAGCTTCTGTATCAACAGATGTACCAGCCTTATCTACCCTCTGGCCGTCTACATAAATGAGACCAGCCATGATTGAAGCCTTAGCCTTCTCTCTTGATGGGAATAAACCTCTATCTGTTAATATTACGTCTAATCTATCTTTCAAGTTCTTTTTTTATCCTTTCAGCTATGGATCTTGAGTCAAGTCCATATCTTTCATACAGCTGTGCCTGTGTACCGTGTTCGATAAACTGATCTGGCCAGCTTAAATTAACTATCTTAACACCCTCATTAATGATAATTGAGTCGATTGCTTCACCAAGACCACCTGATAAAACGTTGTCCTCAATAGTCATTATTAATTTAGCATTCTTAGCTGACTGTCTAATCGCTTCATCATCAATTGGCTTAAGGAATCTGGCGTTATATACAGCAGCATTAATACCTTCTGCCTGCAGAAGGTCTGCAGCTTCAAGGGCATGTGATACCATTGAGCCGATTGCCCAGATTACAACTTCATCACCTTCACGAAGATATTCTGCCTTACCATAAACAACAGGTTCTTCGTTAATAACAGGAGTGCTGCCTCTAGGATATCTAATAGCACAAGGACCATCCATTGCTTCAGAAATATTCATCATATTCTCAAGTTCAGGACCATCCTTTGGCGCCATGATTGTCATGTTTGGCATTGATGATAAGTAGCTTAAGTCCAGAATACCGTGGTGTGTTTCACCGTCGGCACCAACGATGCCAGCTCTATCAAGACAAAATACTGCAGGTAAATTCTGAAGGCAGATGTCTTCTACCAGCTGGTCATAAGCTCTCTGAAGGAATGTTGAATATACAGCCACATACGGCTTGATACCAGCCTTGGCCATTCCTGATGCGAATGCTACAGCGTGACCTTCAGCAATGCCTACATCGTACATTCTATCTGGATGAGCCTTAGCGAATCCTTCAAGACCAGTGCCATCTATCATTGCAGCACTGATAGCTACAATCTTATCGTTATTATCAGCCATAGCAGTCAGCTTATCACCAAATACCTTGGAGTATGATGGTGCGCTGCTCTTCTTAATAGCCTTACCAGTATCAGGATCAAAAGGTCCAATACCGTGGAATACACTTGGGTTTGCTTCAGCCTTAGAGTAACCCTTACCCTTCTCAGTCATTGCATGAATAATGACAGGCTTATCAAAACTCTTAGCTACTTCAAGAGTCTCACAGAGTTCTTCTATATTGTGACCGTCAATTGGTCCGAAATACTTAATTCCCAGTTCTTCGAAGAATAAACCTTCTTCAACAATAACAGCTGACTTGATTGATTCCTTAGCGTTGTGAACACCTGAAATCATACCATCACCGATGACAGGAACTCTTCCCATTCTCTTCTTGATGTTGGCCTTCATGTTGATGTACTTGCGAGTGCCACGCATCTTAGTCAGATATGATGACAGTCCGCCTGTGTTAGGTGAAATTGACATGCCGTTATCATTAAGAATGATGATCATCTTTGACTCAAGGTTGTTAATGTTATTGAGTGCTTCGAAAGCAATACCACCAGTCATTGATCCATCACCAATTACTGAAACAACATTATAGTCCTCACCTTGTAGATCTCTAGCAGCGGCGATTCCCATTCCAAGTGAAATGGAAGTGCTTGAATGACCAGTATCAAATACGTCATAGTCACTTTCTTTTACCTTAGGGAATCCGCTCATTCCGTCAAGCTGTCTCAGTGTCTTGAAGCCGTCCATTCTGCCAGTAAGCATCTTATAAACGTATGTCTGATGACCAACGTCCCAAAGGATCTTATCCTTAGGAGCGTCAAATGTCTTAAGAAGAGCGATTGTAAGTTCAACTGCACCAAGATTTGATGCCAGATGACCGCCAGTCTTAGAGACACTGTCGACCAGGAAGTCTCTTATCTCAAAAGTAAGAAGTTCCAGGTCTTCATAAGTCATGTTTTTTAAGTCTTCAGGGAAGTTGTGTTCCCTAAGAAATTTGTTCATTCTAATTTCCTCTTACTGCTAAATCCTTCGCTAACTTAGCGAAAACTTCAGCGTTGTCGTAGTACTCGCTAATAGCCTCAATAGCGTTATTAGTGAGTTCTTCTAATCTAGCCTTCGATTCTTCTAGTCCGTGCATTGATGGATATGTAGCCTTACCCCTCTCAAGGTCCATACCAGTATTTTTACCAAGCAAAGCTGCCTCGCCCTCAACGTCGAGAATATCGTCACAGATCTGGAATGCCAGACCCAGGTTCTCTGCATATGAAGTAAGCTTCTTAAGTGTATCTCTATCCGCGCCACCCAGCATTGCGCCTGCACGTACTGCTGCAACGATGAGTGCTGTTGTCTTATTCAGATGAATGAAATCAAGCATTTCTGGTGAGCACTGCTGATTCTCAGCTTCCATGTCGGCAATCTGACCTGCGATCATGCCTCTGATACCAGCACCCTTAGCGATTTCGTAAGCTGCTCTAACCCTTCTCTTGAGTTCGTCTGGATTATCAAAGTAGTACATCATGTCAGAATACATGATTTCAAATGAAGTATTGAGAAGTCCGTCACCTGCAAGTGTAGCTGTTGCTTCTCCGTAAACCTTGTGATTTGTTGGCATACCTCTTCTTAAGTCATCGTCATCCATACATGGTAAATCGTCGTGGATTAATGAGTATGTGTGAATGTATTCGATGGCACAAGCATATGGAATAGCTTCTTCTACCTTACCACCGCAAAAATCGCAAGCGGCAAGGAGGAGAACAGGTCTCAGTCTTTTACCTCCAGCCATAACGCTATACTTCATTGCTTCGTATAACGTAATACTTTTATGGTCAACATCAGGAACTAAATCCATAAGATGTGATTCTATTAAGTTTCTGTAATCATCAAAAGTATACTCTGTCACAGTGTTCACCTACTTTCTTACTTAGTCAGGGTTTCAATCTTCTGTGTTGCCTTATCCAGAATTTCTCTACATTCCTTATAGTATTTCACGCCTTCTTCATAGCTTGAAATAGCTTCTTCAAGGGATGTTTCATCTGAACGCAGCTTCTCTGAAGCCTTCTCAAGCTTCTTCAGTACTTCTTCAAATGTATTATTGTCTGCCATGGTTACCTCGTTCTTACAGATTTAACTTCTGCTGTAGCTTCACCATTTGAGAACTTGATATCAATCTTCTGTCCTTCTGCCAGCTGGCCTGAATCACGGATTATGTTACCTTCATCATCCGTTACCAGAGAATAACCTCTAGCAAGAAGCAGCTGAGGATTAGAACTATCAAGAGCTCTGCCAGCTAGTTCTACACGATTTCTAAGATTAATAATAGTATTATCAAGTGATGATTTCATGGAGTCTATGAGATTATCTACTCTCATCTGCTCCATTACGATTCTTGATTTCAAATCTCTAAGTCCTGCGCTAGGATCCATGGACTTGAGCTTATTATCGTTAATCTGAACCCTCAGCATAAGATTTCTCTTCATATCATCTGCCAAAGTGTCCAGGTATTCTCTTATTTGTTTAGTGTCGGGCACTGCCATATCGGCAGCTGCCGTAGGTGTTTCTGCCCTTCTGTCAGCCACGAAATCGGCGATTGTGAAGTCTATTTCATGACCAACGGCTGAGATTACTGGTATCTCCGATCTGTATATGCTCCAGGCAACAACCTCTTCATTAAATGCCCAAAGGTCTTCCATGGAACCACCGCCTCTTCCGGCAATGATAACATCTATGTCCTTAAACCTGGAGTTTATGTCGTCAATAGCAGCTGCAATTTCCCCAGCTGCTGCAGGTCCTTGAACAAGAACCGGATATATTAGAACGTCTACGAAATTGTTCTTATTCTTTATTATCTTGAGAATATCTCTAACAGCTGCACCTGTTTCGGCAGTAACAACTGCTACTTTATAAGGAAACGTAGGTATCGGTTTCTTATGCTCCGGATTGAATAATCCTTGAGCCTCCAGCTTCTTCTGAAGTCTTCGAAACTCCTGCATAAGTTTACCTTCGCCTGATTCCTCCATATCTCTAATGTTTATGGAATATCTGCCGCCACGTTCATAAAGATAAATATAGCCGTGGGCTGTTACTTCTTTACCTTCTTCAAGTTTGAAGTCAATGCGGTCAAGACAATCCGCAGGAAGAAAGCAGCTAACTGTAGACTTGCTATCTTTGAGCGAAAAGTAAACGTGGCCTGATCCATGAAACTTCAGATTTGAAATCTCACCAATAACGGAAACGTTACCGAGAATCGGGTCAGTCTGTAATATTCTCTTAATGTAACTGTTCAGTTGAGTAACTGATACAGGTTTTAATCCCATACGTATCTTCCTCCAAGAACTGCAATTCCAACAGCGTTATCCTGAGAAAGTTCTTCTCTTCCGAACTGGATATCAGCTCCTCGTAACTTATTGGAATTCTCGATCTTGTTTCTTATGAATCTACTTGATGTAACTCCTCCTGCCATGATTACTCGATTAATGCCTGACATCTCAATTGCCTGAGAAATAGCCTTCTCCATGGAGTCAGTTAGCTTAGTGAAGATTTCACTTACGAAAGCTTCAGGTTCGTTTGTTACTGAGCCTTCTTCGATAATTCGCTTAATCTGAGTATCGATACCAGAAAGATTCATGAAAGCACTGCGAGTTTTAATAGGTGTAAGATAGTCAGTGGTGAAGGTAGCGTTTAATGCCAGCTTATCCATGACTTCACCTGCAGGAAATCCAATGCCCATTGCCACACCTGCTCTATCGATAACCTGTCCGAAAGCGATATCTCTAGTACCGCCAGCAACCTGGATTTTGTAAAAAATGCCGCTGTTAAGAACAACATCTCGCTGTCTCGGCTGCACTATAAGAAGTTCAGTTGTTCCTCCAGAGAAGTGACATGCCAGAAACGGCTCATCATCAGGAAAATCAGCGTCCATTCGAATAGCTTCAATATGGCCCTCTTGATGAGAAAAACCAATGCCTTGAATTCCGTTAACAGCTGCAATGCTTCGTCCGAAGGATACTCCAGCGTTAAATACTGGCATATATGAACCATCAACTGGTCGTGGCCTTGATGACCATGCTACAGCATCAAGGTTACCGGCCAGGTCGATTGGAATCTTCTCAATGAGTTTAGGCAGGCTGTTTACATGCTGAAAAAGAGCTTCTGATTGTCTCAGACCTCTTTCTCCCTTCTTCACATCAAGATATCTTCTTGAGTCATATATTATGTTGTAGTCGCTGTCAATGACAGCGACTGATGTTTTATAGTTACTTGTATCTATGCCAAGTATGTATCTACTGTTCATTTTTGAAAATAGCGCCCAGTACACCGTGAATGAATGATGATGACTGATCTGTGCTAAACTTCTTGGCAAGGTTAATTGCTTCTGAAACAACAACTGCTGTTGATACATCATCAGCATATCTAGCTTCGCCAATAGCAAGTCTTAAGATTGCCAGGTCAACCTTAGGCATTCTGTTTGTCTTCCATGACTTGCTGTATTCGTTGATAGTGCTGTCGATGTTCTCGATGTTTACTGCGATAGCCTTAAGGATATCTGTTGCTCTAGCAAGTTCCTTGCCGTTAATTCTGTCGCTGCAGATAGCTTCAGCCTTCTCAGCAGTAATTTCATTTGCTGTCTCCATTTCGAACAGCATCTGCATCATTGTTTCTCTAGCTTGTTTTCTATTCATTAGTTTCCTCCACAGGAAGTTCTACTCCCTGCACATTAATATTTACAGCGGCAACGTTTAAACCTGTCATCTCGATAATCTCGTCTCTGACATGTTCCTGTATATCCCATGCAAGTGCTGGAATTCTCGAACCAAACTTAACGATAATGTTAACGTCTACTTCAACTCCATCCTTGGTCTGAGTTGCCTTAATACCCTTAGAAGCAAGTTCTTTACCAAGAAGATTCTTGGAAATAAGATTGGAAATGCCGCCTGCAAGGTCTGCTACGCCTTCCGTTCTTATTGCTGCGTTAGCAGCACAAACAGCGATTACTTCCTCGGATACCTTAATGGGTGTGCCCTTTTGATTTGTTAATCCACTCATGTCTTCCACCTCGTGGTTAATTATATCAAATTATCAGAAAATTGTTTAGTTATTATCCTCTTCTTCACTGCTGACAGCATCTGGTGGAAGAATAGTCATAGTAATTTGTTCAATTCTTCTATCTCTGATTGAGTCAATTCTGAACTTATATCTTTCGTATTCAACGACGCTGCCGATATCATCATCATCTGGAATTTCACCCAGGATGTCGATGATGAGACCGCCAATAGTCTCACTATTGTCAGATTCAAGGTCAATATCTAATTCTTCATTAATGTCATCCAGGTCCATACTACCGTCGACAATGTATTCATTATCGCTTATCTTCTGGATTTCTGGTTCTTCTTCGTCATATTCGTCGTCAATATCACCCATTACTTCTTCAATGATATCTTCCATTGTTACGATACCTGAGAAGCCGCCGTATTCATCAATAAGAATAGCGATATGCTGCTTTGTTGACTGAAGTTCAACGAGGAGTGTATCAATCTTCTTAGTTTCTGGAACCAGATATGGCTTACGGAGAATTGATCTGATATCAACGTTATCGAAGCCTTCTTCTCTAGCCTTGATAAGGAAGTCCTTGATATAAAGAATACCGATAATGTTATCACTGTCGTCTTCATATACAGGAATTCTTGAATATCTTAATTCCATCAGTTCATCGATGTACTCTTCTGTTGGTTCATTAATGTCAATTGCGAACACGTCAGTTCTTGGAGTCATTACTTCGTAAGCGAGCATGTCGTCAAAAGCAAAGATACTTGTGATCATCTTCATGCCCTCTTCCTTAAGTTCACCACTCTCCTGACCTGATTCAAGCATTGAAACTACTTCGTCTTCAGAATAGATAGCTTCAGTAACGTCTGTTCTCTGACGGAAAATCTTAAGAAGAACGATAACGAAACCGTTAATTAGTGCAGCCATAGGCTTGAATATTGCCGCAATTACTCGTAGCTTACCGTAAGTAGCTAATGCTATACCATCAGCGTGAAGAAGACCAAGTCTTCTTGGGAAAAGTACAGCGAATATCAGTAATATAAATGCGAATATCAGAGTGAAAATAACCAGTGTAACAATCTTGCTGTAAGGTACATTGTAGGATAACAGCAGATTATAAAGTGGATCTGTGAAGAACAGAACCGCCAGGAAATAAGTAATGAAACTTATAACAATTCTGGTTACTTCAAGTTGCAGAAGGAACTTGTATGGCTCATCAACTACATGAAGTAATTTCTTAGCCTTAATGTTACCTTCGTGTGCCAGTTCTTTAATATCATTTCTGTTGCAGGATTCAATAGCTGTGAAGGATGCTGAGAAGAATCCATTAATGATAAAAAGTACTACGATTGCAATTATTTGTCCCCATAAGGGCCCGGGATCTGATGACATTTTATTCTCCTTTTCTCTTTCTTAATAAGAAATTCTTAGCTACTGGTTTGTCTAATTTAATGTATAACTTCTGCTGTGGATGAGGTGCAGATTCGATTGGCTGCTTCTCTTCACCAACAAGTACTTCCAGCTTCTGTTTGAAAAAATCAGCGCCAGGACCGAATACTTCAATTTCATCACCAACAGACATCTTGTTTCTCTGTTCAACG
>JAGHTQ010000057.1 GCA_018065295.1 Candidatus Colimonas fimequi
GCATGCGGCCTTACAAGAAACGTAAGCCAGTGTCTCCTGGACTACAATATTCCTGTTTATCTTTCCCACACAGTGACCAACATTTATGGCAAAGATAGACTGGAAGCTATTGAGATGGCCGAGCTTTCTGTAGATGGCCAGATAATTGAAGGAACTGAGCAGATTATTGAATGTGACACACTGATTCTTTCAGTTGGACTTATTCCAGAAAACGAAGTTGCAGAAACCGGCGGAGTTAAGGTTGATCCACGAAACAACGGTGCGATTACCGATGAGTATCTGCAGACTAACGTGGCAGGCATCTTCTCATGTGGTAACTGCAGAAGCGTTATGGATCTTGCTGACTACGTATCTGAACAGGGCCAGCTTGCAGGGGAGAATGCGGCGGCGTATGCTTCTGGCGATGAGAAGAGATGCTGGGAGCAGGAACTTCACAACACTTCTCGCAAAGGTATGCCGGAAGGTAATGAAGTCACTTGCACACTTTGCCCCAACGGTTGCAGTTTGGTTGTTAACGAGAATGACGAAGTCAGCGGCAATAGCTGCCCTAAGGGTATAGAATTCGCGTTAACTGAGAAGCACAATCCACAGCGAATTCTTACGACTACAGTGAAGATTGAAGGCGGAGCTCGCAAGCTTCTTCCTGTACGAAGTGACAGGAACGTGGCGTTTGGAGAGATTCGGGGGATTATAAATGAACTTTCACAGCTTTGCGTGAAGAGTCCCGTGAAGATGGGCGATGTAATAGTCGCTGATGTTGGTAGAAATCACGTGAATATTATTGCGCAGTGCGATATGTAATTCGTGGTTGCCTGCGCGGCTGTGCTCGGAACACGGATTATAGAATTTTGATTGTATTTCGTGCTTGAAATCCTTGAATTCAACACGTTTTTGCCTTTGCAAGTAATAAAACGTGCTTATTTGTGAAAGGGACAACACGGATTTGAGATATGCAAATATATTCCGTGTTTGTGTAGTTTACATTTGTCAGTTTATGTGTTATAAGTATTAAGGTTGCCGGTAAGACAGGCAATTGCGTGGATCTTCGGGATTCATGAGGAAAGTCCGGGCTCCATAGGGCGAGGATGCCGGATAACGTCCGGCGTAGGTAACTATAGGGAAAGTGCAACAGAAACATACCGCCGAAACGGGTAATGCCGTGGTAAGGGCGAAATTGTGAGGTGAGAGCTCACAGGGGATTATGGTAACATAGTCCTCGTGTAAACCCCATCCGGAGCAAGACCAAGATAGGGCACAAAAGGCGGCGGCCCGTCGCTGCCCGGTAGGTAGGTCGCTAGAGCTTGGTAGTAATATCAAGTCGAGATAGATGATTGCCAGATACAGAACCCGGCTTACGTCTTACCAGTAACTTTCTAATTTTATTGGCCAAATTGTGGCTGTTTTTTGCAGAAATTTAGCTCAGAAAATTTCTTAAAAAATATTAAAAAAACACTTGCATTTATTCGCAGAAGTTATATAATAAAACAGTCGCAACGAGACAACACAATTTAAGATGTGCGGATATGGCGGAATTGGCAGACGCGCACGGTTCAGGTCCGTGTGAAGGCTACTTCATGGGGGTTCGAATCCCTTTATCCGCACCATAAAACAAAGGACATACTTCGGTATGTCCTTTTGTTTTATGGTGCGGATAAAGGGAGTTATTTCAATATGGCGGATTCACTTGCGAAGCAAGATGGGAAAGCCAGCATGAGTATGGTATAATAAACCATCAGTATATCTTTGCAAGAACAGAAAGGAACAAACTATGCTGAAGATCTTAAAGAAACAACCGGAACTTAAACCATACGAATCAGACCTGAATCTGAGAATGGATAACTATAAAATCAAGAAGAAAATGCTTCTTACAGGCTGCGACAGCTTAAGCAGCTTCGCTAATGCTCATCATTACTACGGATTCCACAACGATAACAACAAGTGGTACTACCGCGAATGGGCTCCAGGAGCAGATGAAGTGTATCTTACTGGCGATTTTAACGGATGGAACTGGACATCACATCCACTGACTAAGCTGGAGAACGGCAACTGGGAAATTTGCTTCACAAACGGCGAAATCGGTAACGGTTCTCTAGTTAAGACTATCGTTCGTAACGGAGATAAGCTGACTGAACATCTGCCTCTATATGCGAAGAGATGTGTTCAGAACAGAGAAACAGCACTGTGGACATGCGAAGTATGGGACGATACTGAAGAACAGTTCCAGTGGACTGATCAGGATTTCAAGAGCAATGAAGCGCCATATATCTATGAAACACATGTGGGCATGGCAACAGAAGAGTACAGAGTAGGTACTTATATAGAATTTGCTGAGAATGTTCTGCCAAGAATTGCCGACCTGGGATATAACACAATTCAGATGATGGCCATTATGGAGCATCCATATTACGGATCATTCGGTTATCAGGTAGCCAACTTCTTCGCTGCATCAAGTAAGTACGGCACACCAAATGAACTGAAGTACCTGATTAACAAGGCTCATGAAATGGGCATCAGAGTACTTCTCGACCTGGTTCACTCACATGCAGTTAAGAACACTATGGAAGGTCCAAACCTCTTTGACGGAACAACATCACAGTTCTTCCACGAAGGTGAGAGAGGTGAGCATTCAGCATGGGGAACTAAGTGCTTCAATTACAGCAAGCCTGAAGTTCTTCACTTCCTCCTTTCAAACCTGAAGTTCTGGCTGACAGAATACCACTTCGATGGTTTCAGATTTGATGGCGTTACATCAATGCTTTATCATGACCACGGTCTTGGAGCATCATTTGACAGTCTGGATTCATACTTCACTTTGAACACAGATACAGAATCAATCACATATCTGCAGCTGGCTAACGAGCTCATTCGTGAAGTCAAGAAGGATGCAATTACAATCGCAGAAGACATGTCAGGTATGCCAGGTATGTGTGTTCCTGTTAAGGACGGTGGTATCGGATTCGACTATAGACTGGCTATGGGACTTCCTGATCTTTGGATTAAATACGTTAAGGATAGGAAGGAAGAAGATTGGAACCTAGGTGAGCTTTGGAAGCAGATGACATTCCGCAATGCTGGAACTATCGCATACGTAGAGAGCCACGACCAGGCACTGGTTGGCGACAAGACTATGATGTTCCGTCTGGCTGACGCGGCAATGTACACTGACATGGATAAGGCATGCCACACTCTTGTTATCGATAGAGCAGTCGCGCTTCACAAGATGATTCGTCTCATTACAGCAACTGCTGGCGGTGACGGTTATCTTAACTTCATGGGCAACGAATTCGGTCATCCAGAATGGATCGACTTCCCACGTGACGGCAACGGCTACAGCCATCAGTATTGCAGACGTCAGTGGAGCCTTGTTGAGAACGGATTCCTCAAGTACCAGTGGCTTAATGACTTTGACAGAGACATGATCCATACATGCAAAAAGTACAGGATCACTAAGCAAAAGTACCCAGATCTTAAGTCAATCCACGAAGACAACCACGTTATCGCATACGAGAGAAATGGACTGGTATTCGTATTTAACTTTAACGGAAGTCAGACTTTTGACGCGTACAAGATTCCAGTATCAATGGGAGTTGACTACAAGGTTGTATTCTCAACAGACGACTTTAAATATGGTGGTTACGGCAATATTACACACGAGACACGTAGCTCATTTGTTCCAGGTGAGCAGGGAAGTGCACTGAGACTCTTACTTCCACCTAGAACAGCGGTTGTACTTAGACCAGTTAAGCCACGTGCTAAGAGAAAGAAATAATGATTAAGACAGTAATTTTTGATATAGGTAGAGTTCTGGTTGAATACGACTGGGTGGATTACTTCGGCGGATTATTCGACTGGAATAAGAAAACAATGGAGGCAGTTCGAAACGCTTTTTTCGAACATAATATCTGGAAGGAAGTTGACCGTGGTAGATGGTCAGATGAAGAACTTATGGAAGCCTTCATCAGCTTCGAGCCAGACTACGAAGAAGAAATCAAGTTAGCATGGGCTGAGATTGGTACAGCAATCAAGGAGAGTGCACATACTAAGCCTTGGATTAACGATCTTAAGGCGAGAGGCTATCAGACACTGTATCTGTCCAACTGGTCACATCATCTTCTGGATGTGGCAGCACCAGCTATGACATTTGTGGATATCATGGATGGCGGCGTGTTCTCATGCGACGTTGAGCTTATTAAGCCAGATCCTGCGATTTATCATGCTATCATCGACAAATACGATTTAGTCCCTGAAGAATGCGTATTCCTGGATGATAAGCAAGAGAACATCGAAGCGGCTCTGGGCGTTGGCATGCAGGGTATCGTGGTTAAGAACCACGAGCAGGCGGCAGCTGACCTAGAAGCTTTGCTTAAGAGTGAGTAAGTGAGTAGGTGGTTATCATGAAACGACTTTGGGCGAAGATATATAAGGATAACAGGCTTATTCAGGATATGACAGCGCATATTACAGACGGGGAGTGGGAATATGACGTTGTGGAAGAATCCATGGATGCCTTCCATGAGATTTGTAATGAACTTGACATCGAGCATCCTATGTGGCTGGAGGCTAATAAGGAGGAGTTTAAGAAACGAGAGAAGACTTCGTTTTCACACAACAATTTCATAGAGGAACCTAAGTTTGACATGATGGAGATCGATGTTATTGAGACTAGATAATTATACTAGAAAGGATTATGTGGAGAAATGCAGGCTTATATTTGTGAATTCATCGGAACGATGATGTTGATTATTCTAGGTGATGGCGTTGTTGCCAACGTTACACTAGAGAAATCTGGAATGAAAAATGGGGGAACAGTTCAGATTTGCATGGGATGGGGATTCGCAGTTATGTTACCGGCATTTATTTTTGGGGCAATATCGGGTGCACATTTTAACCCGGCATTAACAATTGCATTAGCAGTAAATGGGGCTTTCAAGTGGAGCATGGTGCCTGGCTACATAGTAGCCCAGATGGCAGGCGGTTTCGCAGGTGCCATCATCGTTTGGCTTATGTTCAAGGATCATTATGACGTTACCGAAGATGCGAGAACTAAGCTGGCAACGTTCTGTACAGTGCCAGCCATTAAGAATACACCGAGAAATATCTTTTGCGAATTAGTGGCAACATTTGTGCTGGTATTCGCAATTCTTGGAATTTCACAGGTAGTAGATCTGGCGCCAGGGCTCAGCCAGGTATTCGTATTCGGAATCATCTGTTCAATCGGTATGTCACTTGGTGGTACAACAGGGTATGCTCTGAACCCGGCAAGAGATATTGGACCTCGTTTCGCCCACGCCATTTTACCGATTAAGGGCAAAGGTCCAAGCAACTGGGACTACGCTATCGTTCCTGTAATTGGACCGATTCTGGGCGGATTAGTGGCAGTAGGTCTCTACGCACTTGTATTTTAAATATGGATCTGAATAAAGTAGATAATAACAAAAATGGACTAACGACACGCAGTGCCGAGATACTTCTAGTGGGCGTAATCTCAGCTAGAGCCACATCATATCTGTTCAATAAGATGATAATGGATGAGATGGGGCCCCTTACACTTATGGCTGATAGATTCCTGCTGGCATTTATTATTATGGCACTGCTTTTCGCGGGTCGTCTCATAAGAATTAATAAACGAGAAATAATAAGCGGACTAATTATCGGTACCGCTTTTTTCGCTGTTATGGTTGCGGAGCTTTATGGAGTTAGAAGCACCGAGTCATCCACCTGTGCGTTTCTGGAGAATCTTGCGATTGTTATTGTACCTATTATGCAAAGCATAATAACGCGCACACTACCATCTAAATGGACAGTTATTGCCGTACTCCTTGCAATAACTGGCGTTGGATGCCTGACCCTTAAGGCTGGCGCCTTCGGCCTAGGCATCGGTGAGCTGCTTTGCATCCTTGCAGCTGTCCTTTATGCAACAGCTATAATTACAACTGACAGGTTTTCAAGAATGGGTGATCCTCTGCTTATTGGAATCGTTCAGGTGGGAACTATGGGAGCATTAGGTCTTATATTCGCACTAGTTTTCGAGGAGCCACATCTGCCAACAACTCACATTTCATGGCTTATGTTAATCGGCCTTGCAGTAGTATGTACCTGCTTCGGTTATACACTTCAGCCAATGGCTCAGAGTAAGACATCTGCAGAGAGAACAGGTCTCTTTTGCTCATTCAGCCCATTGGTAGCTGGCATAGTCGGTGTTGTATTCGGCCACGAAAACCTAGGAGTGATGGGAATGATAGGTGGCGCATTAATAATAATCGCCATTATAGTTTCAAACAAAAAAGAGGCTCGCTGATTGCGAATGATTGCGAACCTCTGTTTTTTATTAATTATTCCTCAATGATTGATGTGCAGTGTGGGCATCTTGTAGCATCGATGTGAATTTCTGTCTTGCAGAATGGGCATTCCTTAGTTGTAGGAGCTTCTTCTTCAGCAGGTTCTTCCTTCTTAGCAAGTGATGCTGCCTTGTTCATAGCCTTGATTAAGCAGAACAGAACGAATGCAACGATGATAAACTTAACAACAGCCATGATGAATGCTCCGTAGAGAAGTTCAACGCCGTTTACTGTAACAGCAAGGTGGTTGAAATCTACTGCGATAAGCATACCGATAAGTGGTGAGATGATGTTGTCAACAAGTGCTGTAACGATTGCTGTGAAAGCACCACCAATGATGATACCAATAGCCATGTCGAGAACGTTTCCTCTCATGGCGAATTCCTTAAATTCATTCATGAAACTTTTCATTTTATTACACCTTCCTCAAATTTTAACGTAATTTTAGTTTATGAAATTTATGTGATTAATCAAACTCAACAGTAGAATTTTACCACCTGGTAGTGTTATAATCAACCCTGCAGATTTGACGAGGAGATAAATGGAAGACAAGACTAGATTTGATTACAAACAATTCTTAATTGCCAATCACGAGAGGATCGTTATCATAGCGTCCTTTATTTTTTTGATTGCAATGATGGGATTTATAATAAATGAGTACCACGATGTGACAAGTGAGCGTGGGTTTGATAAGGATGCTAAGGCATATCTTGATAAGACTAAGGTCTACGGTTTCGCTGCAGATGACTACATGTATGTGTCAACTATTGTTGATAATGTAGGAGTTGCTTATAACCTCCAGAATACTGACCTTGACTACGTTAACAGATATCGTCAGGTGTACATGGATAAGATTCTTGATAAGGTGGAGCCCGATGAGAATCGGTTTAAGGCAGTATTCTTCAATTCATCACTTAGCGAGAGCGATATGAATACCATCAGTATGTTGATTTCATATCAGATTGTTGAGTATGACCACAACAAGAAGAAGGTAGTTGAAGAGGGCATTAAGACATGGCTCTTTAACAAAGAAAACGGCGTTTCTTTAGCACCAGTGCAGCTGCTCAAGGAAGACTATAGGAGTAAGGCAGCTCGCCACTTCCGTGAAACTTTCGAGGGCAAGGCTCACTTAGCACCTGACTGGGAAGAGTCCGTGGCAGACGATACAGCAAACTTCAACAAGTTCATGGTCGCTGATAACGGCATCATTTTCTTCTTCAGCCCAGGAGAAATCTTAACAGAAGATAAGGGCATTGTGAGGTCACTGATTCCTTATAGACGTGCTCACGGATGGGAGAGAAGTGAGATACTGGATAGATACATCGATCCTGATAAACCAATGGTTGCCCTCACATACGATGACGGCCCTGGTGGCAAGGCTGAGGCTAAGATTCACAAATATCTTAAGCAGAACGGGGCAGTAGCTACATTCTTCTATTCAGGATACATGATCAAGGGCAAGGAAGACCAGATTAAGGACGCTCTTGACATGGGCTGCGAAATTGGCAACCACACTTGGAACCATCCTGTTCTTACAAGATGCGACGATAAGGATCTTAAGAAGCAGCTTAATAAGACCAATAAGAAGATTAAGAAGGCCTGCGGACAGTATCCGACTGTATTCAGACCAAGCTACGGTGCAACAAATAAGAAGGTAAATAAGAAGGCTAACTTGCCGGTTATCATCTGGGACATCGACACTCAGGACTGGAAGACTCGCGATGCCAAGAAGATAGTCAAGACTGTTACCAAGAAGAAAAAGAAGCTTGATGGCAAGATCATCCTCATGCACAGTCTCTATCCAGAGACAGCTAAGGCGACAAAAGAACTTCTCCCATGGCTTGAAGAAAATGGATTCCAGACTGTTACTGTAAGCGAACTTATTAGATATCGCTATGGCGAAGAACCAAAAAAAGCGAAAGTTTACGCTGGATGGTATGACTAATTGGAGTTTTATGGTATAATTACCCATCGAAGGTCTAATAAGGACTAATTTCAATTAAGAAGGTGTATAAGATGCTTATTACTAGAAGAAGTGACTATGCCATGAGAATCGTCAGAGTTCTTAAGGATGGCAATGTTCATAATGTAAGAGAAATTTGCGAGAAGGAAGACATTCCTAAGGCATTCACATATAAGATTTTGCGTGAGCTGGAAGCCGCTGATCTGGTTAAGTCAGAGCGCGGCAACCAGGGAGGATACTTCCTTAACAAGCCTCTGGATGAGCTGACAGTATATGATATCGTCAGCATTACAGAAGGGGACGTTGCGATTCTTCACTGCATGAAGATGGAATGCGACAAGAATCCTGCAGACATGCCTTGCAAGGTTCATAAGGAGATCGCTAGAATTCAGGGCGTTCTCATGAAAGAGATGCAGAAGAAGTCCATGGCAGAGATTATGGGCGAATAATGGGCCAATCGTAGCGGGATGTTTCGCGAAATGCGAAAAAAGAATAATAAGAAAGCTAAAAGCACTAGCGAAGTTTCGCTAGTGCTTTATTCATATCTTCAGGAATTGGTGCTTCCACATGCACCTTCTCGCCCTTAGCCGGGTGAGTGAATGTCAGCTCTGCTGCATGAAGAGCCTGACGGTCAATGAGCATTGGTCTCTCAACACCATATAGGTGATCGCTGAGAACAGGGTGGCCGATGTGTGCCATGTGAACACGAATCTGATGTGTTCTGCCTGTTTCGAGAACCAGCTGAACAACTGTATAGCCATCTGGCGGATTCTCGCCCTCAAGGCCGTACTCAATAGGAAGTCTGCGACTTGGAATTCGTTCAAGAACAGTGAAGTGGGTGATTGATGGGTATCCATCTTCCATCATTACGCCGCGGCGAACATCATCTAGATCTGGACGACCGATAGGCACGTTTACTGTGCCGTTATCTTCTTCGATTATACCTTCAAGAATAGCGATATATTTCTTCTCAGTCTGATTGCTCTTCATCTGCTTAGTAATCTCATTCTGTGAGTATGAGTTCTTAGCAACGATGAAAATACCTGATGTATCACGGTCAAGACGGTTAACGAAACGAATCTTGAAGTGTTCACCGGTCTGCTCCATGCGGTACATGAGAGCATTAGCTGCAGTACCTGACGGATTGCCCTTAGTAGGGTGAACGATGAGCCCAGGCTGCTTGTTTATGAGCAGGAGATCTTCGTCCTCAAAAATAGGATTGAGGGGAATGTTCTCCGGCTCAAAATCGCTTCGTTCCTCAGGAAGATTAACCTGAACTACGTCGCCAGGATGAACCTTATACCAGCCTTTAGTCTCTTCACCGTTAAGGGTTACCAGCTTGTCTCTCTTAATTCTAGTGCGCAGTCTCGATGAGAAATCGAAGTAATTACGAAGAATCTCGTATACCTGAAGTCCATCGTCTTCATTTGTAACATGGTGGATAAACTCTGCCATAAATAGTAAACCTTCCTACAGGAACTTGGACTTAACCTTGCTCCAGAAATGATAATCTTTGAATCTGATAAGCTTGATTGTCTTATCAGAAACGTCAACTGAAATCTCCTTAACGTCTGTATATACGTTCTCGATACCATCATTAACAACGAATATGCTGTCACCGGAGTTAGCAGGAGAAACTGTGAATTCTCTGTCTGGTGGGAGCATGATGCTTGATGTGAACGATCTATATGCGATGGTGTTCATTGGTGCCATAGGTGTTACCTGAAGGAGCTTGAGACGAGGGTCTACCAGGGCTCCGCCAAGTGAGTAGTTGTAGGCTGTTGATCCTGCAGATGATGCGCAAAGGATACCGTCGCCGCTAAACTTCTCGATATGTACTCCGTTGATTGAGATATCAAGGTGGATGGTCTTGGACTGACGTCCTCTGATAACCACTTCGTTAAGACACTCGTGAACGTACTTCTTACCGTCGTTGGTAGTTACGATAGCGTTAAGTGTGTTCAGTTCCTGAATTCTATAGAATCCGTTGATGAATTCATCAAGGAAGTCGCCAACCTCGTCGATGCAAGCTTCCTGGAAAAAGCCAAGATGACCAGTGTTAATACCGATAATAGGGGTATTAGGGAAGTTGCACTTGTGAACAGTCTCAAGGAATGAACCATCGCCGCCAACGCAGATGATAAGATCTGAGTCTTCGCTATATTCGTTTGTTACACTAACGTTTCTGTCAACGAGGATACGTCTCAGCTCATTCATAGCGTCGATTGACTTAAGATCATCGTTGTTAAATAAACTTACAAGATTGATATTCATTACACTAATTTCTCCAGTTCTTCAAGAAGCTGATTAAACTTATCCATTGCCTTCTGAATTGGCTCAGGGCTGCTCATATCTACGCCTGCAATCTTAAGCAGTTCGATAGGGTAGTCGCTCTCGCCAGTCTTAAGGAATTCAATGTAATTATCAGCAGCTGGCTTGCCTTCAGTGAGAATCTTCTGTGAGATTGCTGTAGCTGCTGAATAGCCAGTAGCGTATTTATAAACGTAGAATGCACTGTAGAAGTGTGGGATACGAGCCCATTCATATCTGATAGTATCGTCATCTTCAATTGCAGGACCGTAGTACTTCTTGTTTAATTCTTCGTATTTCTGGCACATCCACTCAGCTGTGAGGACTTCGCCAGACTCGATTGCCTTGTGAGTAATATCTTCGAATTCTGCGAACATTGTCTGTCTGAAAAGAGTAGTTCTGAACTCTTCAAGATGCATGTTGAGAAGGTATTTCTTCATCTCAACATCATCGTTGTTAGCGAAAAGGTGAGCCATGAGCAGACTCTCATTTACTGTTGAAGCAACTTCAGCAGTGAAAATTGAGTGGCTGCCGTAAATATATGGCTGAACTTCACGAGTGTACTTAGAGTGCATTGAATGACCCATCTCGTGAATGATAGTGAATACATCCTTAAGTGTATCTGTATAGTTGAGCAGGATGTAAGGGTAGCTGTCGTAGCAGCCGAAACTGTATGCGCCGCTAGTCTTGCCTTCGTTCTCGTATACATCGATCCAGCCCTGGCCGATACCTTCGTTCATCTTAGTCAGGTATTCTTCGCCAAGTGGCTTCAGAGCTTCACGCATAATGTCCAGACCTTCTTCGAAGGAAACCTTCTGTTCAGGCAGTTCAATAAGTGGTACGTAGATATCATGCATGCAAAGCTTATCAAGACCCATCAGCTTCTTGCGAAGCTCAATATATCTATGCATTGCTGGCAGGTTATCGTTAACTGTCTTAACTAAGTTATCATAAACTTCAGCTGGAATATTATCGTCTGAAAGGGCAGCTGCTCTAGCGCTCTCGTAGTTTCTGATACGAGCCTTAACAACGTCAGTCTTAACGTTGTAGTTGTAAGTAGTAGCGATAGTGTTTATCAGCTTCTTATATGCATCATACATGCCGTTATATGCATCTTGGCGGAGGCGTCTATTGTGACTCTCCATGAACTTAATATAGTTGCCGTGAGTAAGGTCAACTTCTTCGCCGTCTTCATCAATGACCTTGCCAAACTTCATGTCTGCATTATTGAGCATTGTGAAGATATCATCTGGAGCACCAGTTACTTCACTAAGCTGAGCTAAAAGATTTTCTTCAGCTGGAGTGAGAACGTGTGCCTTCTGGCGAAGGGTATCTCTAATAGCGTGCTCGTATGTCTTAAGTCCAGCTTCTTCATCCATGAAGCCGAGAATGGTTTCTTCTGATGCGCTGAGAAGTTCAGGTGTGAAGAATGACAGTGCCGCACTTACAGCTGCGATAACGCCCATGCACTTATCGCTCATTCCCTGATATCTCTCGTTAGCATTGTTCTCGTCACGTTTCATGTGAGCGTAAACGTAGATTTTCTCAAGGCGTCTCCAGATTTCGTCCTTCTGAATATACGCATCCAGAAGGGTAGCGGCGTCCTTAGTCAGGCATCCTGCAAAGATCTCACTGTACTTGCTTGCCTGCTCCTTAATCTGGGCTAAATCGCCGTCGATTATTGATTCATCAGGAATCATGGCTTCAATATTCCATTTATATTTGCTATCTATCTGATCTCTTGTCTTAAGATTCTTAGAACCCATATTATTCCTCCTCTGTTTAAATATTGAGGTTAGTATGATATAATTATACGACTAGCATTATAACATAGAATTCGGAGGAATATTACTGTTATGGATAACAGACCTATTGGATTTTTTGACTCTGGACTTGGCGGTCTCACATGCATCACACCACTGATGAAGAGACTTCCAGAAGAGAAAATGATTTATTTCGGAGATACTGCCAGAACCCCTTATGGTTCTAAGGCTACAGATACAATTAAGAGTTTCAGTAACGAGATAGCAGAATGGCTTGTTAGCAAGGACGTTAAGATGATCGTAATTGCATGTAACACAGTAAGTGCAACATGTGTAGACGAGCTTAGAGAGCGTTTCCCTCAGATTCCTATCGTAGGAATTATCGAGCCAGCAGCTAAGAGAGTTTCAGAAGTTTGCAGCGAAGATAACAACATCGGCATCATCGGAACTAAGGTTACAATTGCCAGCGGCGCATACGAGAAATTCGTTCATTCATATAACGACAAGCTGTCCATTTATCAGACTCCATGTCCAGCATATGTACCACTTATTGAAGAGGGTATTATTAAGAACGACATTATGGATCTTACTATCAAATATTATATGGATGACTTCGTTAAGAATAACAATCTTGATACAGTTATTCTGGGATGTACTCACTATCCACTTATCAAGGAGAACATCAGCAGAATTTATCCTGAACTTAATATACTGAATCCTTCAGATATTATCGTTGATACAATCGAAGAGATTCTTACTGAGAAGGATGCTTTAGCTAAGGATAGCCATGCAGAGAACGTATTTTATGCCAGCGACCTTAGTGAGAACTTCCTTAGAATGATTGACAGCATCTTCGAAGGGGAGAGTGAAGATGCGAAGGTTAAGTTCAAGAACTTTGATTTAGAAAAGGGAGAATAGACTAGATGAATTACGAAGAATTATTAGCATACCTTGACCTTGAAGGACCAGAAGACTTCCAGTATTTCGAAGCGATGGCTGACCTTCTTGAGAGTGAAGAATATATCGAGAGCGAAGCAATCTATAAGCTTTTTGACGGAGCTGACAAGGTGTTAGTATCACAGATTGCTGACGAATACTTCGACGACATTATGGAAGGCCTTCCAGAAGATTCTGGTGAGATTTACTCACTTCTCAGCCAGATCAAGATGAGCCTTGTAGGTATGGCTTCAAACATTGAAGAAGTTGATGATCTGCGTAAGTTCGCAGATGAAATATATAAGTTCAGAAACTGGTTTTGCGAAGAAACAGAAGTTGAACTAAGACCGCAGGGGGGCGGAGCACCAATGTTCCAGTGCCTGCGTGACGCTATTACAACAGCTAGAATGGAGAAACTCGGTGGCGACCAGTTCGGTTATGATTTTGAAGGGGCACTTAACTATGAACTGGACAGCTATATGATGTCTTTCGCAGAGATGGTTGCTGCAGAGGATTATGATGGTGACACTGGAGTAATTGAATTTGACCCTAATGAGGACGACTTGTATTCCTAGTATACGCGTAGTATTATAGGATTAAGGGAGGGGCATCATGAAAATTTCAACAAAAGGTAGATATGCAGTAAGAGTCATGCTTGACCTTGCTATCAACAACACTGGCGAATACATCCCACTTAAGGATGTTGCAGAACGTCAGGGAATAACACTTAAATATCTTGAACAGATTATCATTCTGCTCAAGAAGGCAGGATATCTCAACAGTTCCAGAGGAAACGGTGGCGGATATAAGCTTGCTAAGCAACCTGCAGACTACACAATAGGAGATATCTTAAGAACAACAGAGGGAAGTCTTGCTCCAGTATCATGTCTTGATGGAAGTGAGAACCACTGTGAGAGAAGAGCGACTTGTCCTACACTTGAGCTTTGGGAAGGACTTCGCGACGTTATGAATAATTATGTTGATTCAATTACGCTTGATGATCTGCTTCAGAAGCAGGTTAGCCTCATTGGATCAGATTATATAATTTAAAAGAGAAGGAGATTAGAAGATGAATGTTTCATGGAAGAACATGACTGAACTTAAGGCGTACGATGCATTAGCAGCACTTAAGGACCAGGTAGTACTTAAGGACGTTATGAGCGGCGAAGAAGGCGGAGCTAGAGTAAGAAACTACTCAGCACCAATGGCTGGCGGCTTAGCATATAACTATGCTGCGAAGCAGGTTGATGATACTGTAATCGATGCACTTGCAGATTTTGCGAAGGAAGCACAGCTTCTTGATAAGTATGCTGCATTATATAATGGCGAAATCATTAACACAGCTGAGAAGCGACTGGTTCTTCATCAACTGACTCGCTTTCAGCTTGGAGAAGACGTTATCGCTGACGGTGTTAACAAGAGAGAATTCTATACAGGAGTTCAGGCTTCAGTAGCTGAATTCGCTGGTAAGGTTCACGCTGGTGAAATCACAAACGCAGCAGGCGAACCTTTCACAACTGTTGTACAGATCGGTATCGGCGGAAGTGACCTGGGTCCTAGAGCTATTTATCTTGCTCTTAAGAACTGGGCTAAGGCAGAAGGTTGCCTTAAGATGAGAGCTGAATTTATCAGTAACGTTGACCCTGACGATGCTTCAGCAGTGCTGGGTGACATCGATATCGAACATTCACTGTTCATTCTGGTATCTAAGTCAGGTACAACTCTTGAAACTCTGACTAACGAAGCTTTTGTTAAGAACGCTATCGTAGGCGCAGGTCTCAATCCATCAGACCACATGATCGCAGTAACTGGCCAGACATCACCACTTGCTAGCAGCGACGAATACATGGCAGCTTTCTTCATGGACGATTACATCGGTGGAAGATATTCATCATCATCAGCAGTTGGTGGTGCGGTACTTTCACTGGCATTCGGTCCAGAAGTATTTGATAGATTCCTTGCTGGTGCAGCAGAAGCTGACGCACTTGCTAAGGAAACTGACATCCGTAAGAACGCAGCACTTCTTGACGCTCTTATCGGTGTATATGAACGTAACGTTCTGGGATGCGGCGCAACTGCAGTTCTGCCTTATTCACAGGCACTGAGCAGATTCCCAGCACACCTGCAGCAGCTTGACATGGAGTCAAACGGTAAGTCAGTAAACAGATACGGCGATCCAGTTGACTATGCTACTGGCCCAATCATCTTCGGTGAACCAGGAACAAACGGTCAGCATTCATTCTATCAGCTCCTTCACCAGGGAACTGATATCATTCCACTTCAGTTTGTTGGATTCGTTAACAGCCAGATTGGTAACGACGTTGACATTCAGGGCAGCACAAGCCAGCAGAAGCTGGGCGCTAACGTAGCTGCACAGATCGTTGCATTCGCATGTGGTAAGGATGACGAGAACAACAACAAGAAGTTTGAGGGTGGCAGACCATCAAGCATCATCATCGGCCAGACACTCAGCCCAGAAGCTATGGGTTCACTCCTTGCTCACTTCGAGAACAAGGTTATGTTCCAGGGCTTCGCTTGGAATCTTAA
>JAGHTQ010000052.1 GCA_018065295.1 Candidatus Colimonas fimequi
GTATTTTATCGGTGCAGGACTCACAGGTATTTGTCTTTATTATCTGCTGGAGAATATTGCGCTTACGTTCACCATGGCGTCAAACGTAGGCGTTATCCTGGCGGTGGCACCGTTCTTCACTGGCCTTGCAGTGTACTTCTTCATGCGAGAAGGAGAAAGGCTGACGGTAGGATTATTCGTGGGATTTGCGGTAGCACTGGTGGGCATCGCATTTATCAGCTTTAACGGAACTAAGCTGCAGCTTAATCCTATCGGAGATATGCTTGCAATCTTTGCGGCGATGGTATGGGCGGTATATTCCCTTTGCACTCGTAAGATTGCAAACTTGGGATATGCGACACTTCCGGCAACAAAGAGAATCTTCGGATATGGAATCATTTTCATGATTCCGGCTATGGGAATATTCCATTTCAATATGGATTTCAGTAAGCTGGCTGATCCGACTAACATCTTTTGCTTGGCATTCCTGGGACTTGGAGCGTCAGCAATCTGTTTCGTCAGCTGGAACTACGCCCTGAAACTTATCGGAATCGTTGCATCAAGCGTATACATATATATTGGACCGGTTATCACTGTGGTGGCGGCGGCGGTTATACTTCACGAGCCAATTACCATGATGATGGCGGTAGGCACAGTGTTGACGCTGGCGGGTATGGTTATTTCGGAATTTGTTAAGATAAAGGAGCTTTAATAGAAATGGCAGTTATATGTTCTTCTCAGGAAGCTGATGGCGTCAATGTAGACTGGACAGTGTACCGAATTGCCGGCGATACTTTAACTCAATTGGCAGACGCTGAGTAATTTTGGCTGTCTTGCTATCTCACTTGCTAAATATGATAATTTGGTTGCAATGCCTTTGTATACAATGTATGATACAAAGGCATTTTATTATGGATACATAAATTAAAAAACTATTTAGTGGAGGATTTAGAGTTATGGTTGGAACTTTATGGGCACTGGTACCACCACTTGTGGCTATCGTACTGGCTCTCATCACAAAGGAAGTTTATAGTTCACTATTCATCGGTATCGTTATCGGTGGTTTCTTCTATGCTAACGGCAATCCTGTTGGCGCTATGAACCACGTTATCAATGACGGTTTCGTTGCATCACTGGCAGATTCATGGAACGTAGGTATCCTGATCTTCCTGGTTATCCTGGGAACAATGGTATGTCTCATGAACAGAGCTGGCGGATCAGCAGCATTCGGTCGTTGGGCTCAGGCTCATATTAAGAGCCGTGTTGGCGCACAGCTGGTATCAGTAGCACTGGGCGTTATCATCTTCATCGATGACTATTTCAACTGCCTTACAGTAGGTAGCGTAATGCTCCCTGTAGCAGAAGCTAACAATATTTCAAGAGCTAAGCTGGCGTACCTGATCGACGCAACAGCAGCTCCTATCTGCATCATTGCACCTATTTCATCATGGGCAGCAGCAGTAGCAGGTTTCGTAGATGGAACTGATGGCCTTACTCTGTTTATTCAGGCTATCCCTTACAACTTCTACGCACTTCTGACATTCGTATTTGTAATCGGCATCGTAGTTCTGAAGGCTGACTTCGGCCCAATGGCTAAGGATGAAGCTCTGGCAATTAAGGGCGAAGACCCTGAGAGAGGAACTCTCAACGCAGCAGTAGAAGTTCTGGAAGAACAGGGCGAGAAGAAGGGTACAGTACTTGACCTGGTTCTCCCAATTATCTTCCTGATCGCACTTTGCGTAATCGGTCTGATCTACACAGGCGGCTTCTTCGGTGGCGAATCATTCGTTAACTCATTCGCTAACAGTGATGCATCAGTTGGTCTTGTAATCGGATCACTGCTTGCAATTCTGCTGACACTGGTTCTCTATCTGCCAAGAGGAATCATCAAGTTCACAGATGCTATGGCATGTCTGGCTGATGGTTTCAAGGCAATGGTACCTGCAATTCTGATTCTGACATTTGCTTGGACTCTGAAGGCAATGACTGACAGCCTTGGCGCTAAGGACGTTGTAGCAGGATTCATCGAAGGTCACGCTGCAGGATTCGCAATGTTACTGCCAGCAATCATCTTCCTGGTAGCTCTTGGTCTGGCATTCGCAACAGGTACATCATGGGGTACATTCGGTATTCTGATTCCTATCGTTGTAAGTGCTTTCCAGGCAACAGATCCACAGATGATGATCATCTCAATCTCAGCTTGTATGGCTGGTGCTGTAGCAGGCGACCACTGCTCACCAATTTCAGATACAACAATCATGGCATCAGCTGGTGCACAGTGTAACCACGTTAAGCACGTATCAACTCAGCTGCCATACGTTCTGGTTGTTGCTGCAATCTCATGCCTGACATTCGCTCTGGCTGGATTCGTTCACTCAGCACCAATCTGTCTGATCGTTGGTATCATCTTAACAATCGGCGCACTGCTGGTAATCAAGAACTTAACAAAGAACAAGGCTGTAGCATAACAGTATTTGTGACATAGAACACTAATGAGGGGGCTCAATACGAGCTCCTTCTTTTTTGTCTTTTTGTTGGCGGTATCCTCCGCTAAATATGTTTGGGGTAGTCCAATTACCCGTTTCATTTCAATTTGTTATCTGGCGGGTAATTTCAGTTGCTGGAGGGAATACAGATTACCCATTTCATTTCACTTCGCATGCATTTCGGGTAGTTTGCTTGGCTAATACAGTTCAATTGCCTGGAGTTTTACCCGAAACTAGTTAAAACTTGTTCAAATGGGTAGTTTTAGCCATAAAACCAAGTCAAAACTACACATAATCCGATAAACATCATGCATTACGGGTAATTGGTGGCTGAAACTGTCCTGAACATGAACTTGAAGCCAACAAAAAAAGACACCACAGAGCGTGGTGTCTGCGGTGTCATCTATGATTATTCTGATAGATATTTCTTAAGATCGTCAATATACTTCTTCCCATCAGCAAGTCCCAGTTCGTAAACTGCCTGAAGCTTGTCTGGGTCGGTCTCTGTACGACCGATGTCAACTGGCTCGGTTGGGCGAATAACGAAGGCGCGTCCGGCTTCCTCCCAGTGAGTGAGAAGCTCAGTTGAGCGGTTATATACGTTATGTCTCTCGTTGAGGCTCTTAACCAGATTAGGGTATTTGCGTCCGTAGAACGCCTTAACCAGTGGCTTCACCATTGACTTCTTGCGGTAGTCTGCACTGCGTGTAAGAATTACGATAATCTTGTCGTACCCCTGCTGTGCCATCCACTGGAAAGGAATGCTGTCAGCAATACCACCGTCAAGGTACTTCTGTCCGTCCAGCTCAACAGGTGTTGAGAGAAATGGCATTGAGCCCGATGCACGAAGGGTGTGAATCTGTGAATCCACATCTTCGAGAAGCTTATATTCTGCCTTGCCAGTCTCGATGTTAGTAACTACAGCGTAGAACTTAACCGGTGACTGACGATATGCTTCATAGTCGAAGACATCCAGTGTCTGTGGCACTGTAATATATGCGAATTCAGTGCCGATGAAGTTGCCGTCTTTGATGAAATTTCTGGCGCTCATATAGCGCTTGTCAGCAGCGAATTTCTTGGTGTATCTTATACCTCTTCCAATCTGCTTAGACACGTAGTTAACACCAAACAATGCGCCGGCTGAAACGCCTACGATGGCATCAACTTCAATGTTATTTTCAAGCATGGTATCCATGATACCACATGTGTACATGCCGCGCATTGCGCCGCCCTCTAAAACCAATCCTACTTTCATTTATCGCTCCATTGTATATATGTAATTCATTAGTTCCTCGTCGCTAGGGAAGAACCTTACAACAGGAATTCTATCGACTAATGGTCCTGTAACGAATGTTGAAGTGAGGAGAATGACCTTGCGTTCCTTAGCAAGGTGAGCTTCGATTGTCTCAATAAATTCCTCGTCCTTGCCATCTCCCATGAAGACGTTTTCAAGGGACATACTGAGAAAACCGTCGCGATAAAGCTCAGTTGTGCAAAGGTAGACGATAACTGGCTTCTCCTTAGGTTTGCTCTGCAGGAGCATATTATCAACCTTTGTCATCTTAATTGGACCACATAATGACGCCAGGAAGAACACGGCATCAGGTTTGTTAGTGTGAATGTGCATCTTAATCTGATCGTCGCTAACTACTGGAACGATGCAGTCGCCCAGGTCGTTAAGCTGACGCCTGAGTATATCTGGAGTCTCGTTCTCGGCCTTAGCGATAACGAACTCCGTGCAAAACTGGAATGTGAGCTCTGGAACCTCAATCTCCTTACCAATTCCCTTAACGAAACTATAGTCCTTGTTCACCTGATCTTTTCCCAGACACGCAGCTTCCAGCCCGTCCATGATCATGCAAAATCCTAGGGCGCCAGAGTCTATTACGCTGTACTCTGCAAGTACTGGGTTCAGCTTAGAAGTGAGCGGAAGTACCGCATGGGCTTCTGTAGTCATTCTAGACAGAGTGTCAACAGCAGTTGCTGACTGACCGCAGTATTCTAAGCCTTCTTCGCCCGCCTTCTGAACGATGGTCAGGATAGTGCCGTCCATAGGGTTGGCAACGCCTGCGAATGCGTTGGCCGCACCATTGATGAATCCTTTTGCTAAAGTGTGAGCATCAACTTCGTCGCTGCCTTCGCCGGCTGCAATTGTATCTGCAAGTCCCTGGAAAAATAATGTCAGGATTGTTCCTGAATTACCTTTGCCATGATGGAGCAGGCCGTTAGCCATGCCAGAAAGGATGTCAACGCATGTCAATGTATCGGCATCTCCTGCGGCCTGAACTTCAGCATATGCCTTACTCATCGAAAGGGTCATGTTGCTTCCCGTATCCTGGTCAGGTACAGGGAAAACATTGATGCTGTTTAGCAGTTCAAGGTTATTGCTCAGATTGTCACATGCCAATTGAAAACCTTTATATAATTGGGAATTTGTTATTGTGTAATCCATAGTTCACCCCAGTTACTTTTCATACTATATCTGCGAATATTGTAACATATTTTGCGATTTTTTTGGCATTTTGTAACCGAAAGGGCACTTTTATGGGGGTGAGTTCATTGTGTTTTTGACATCAGTGTATTATAATTATCGTGATTAAGTGTAAATTGGAGGAGTTGTGGTGTATGAAGATCAAAATTGTAACACAGACAGGCAGTAATTTCCCACTTGATGAAGCTGAACGTTTAGGTATTACAGTTCTGCCTGATATCTTAATCTTTGACGGTGTTGAGTATAAGAACGTGTACGAGCTGACAGCGGAAGAATTCTATGAGAAGTTAAAGACCGTTGATAAGCTGCCTACAAGTTCATACCCACATGTTAGTGACTTCGTAGATACTTTTGTCGAACTTTCTAAGGATGCAGACGAAATCATATTTTTCGCAGTTACATCCAAGATGTCTGGTTCATATTCAGCAGCATTAACAGCAAGCGAAATGGCTCGCGAAGCTGGTGCTCAGTGCCCAATCTACGTATATGACACACTCCAGGTTTCTCATCCAATGAGACTTATGATTTATGAAGCGTATCGTCTGGCAGAAGCTGGATTATCAGCAACAGAAATCATCGGCAAGATGGAAGAATATCGCCATAAGATGGGCTGCTACTTCATCTTAGGTTCTCTTAAGTATGCTAAGATGGGCGGTCGTGTTGGCGTTATCAAGGCGCTTGCAGCGGATGCCATGGGTATTAAGCCACTCATGGTATTTGATGATGGTGTTGTTAAGGATATCGGTATTGCAAGAAACATGGATGATGGCATAGACAAGGTTATTGCCAAGTACAAAGAAGAAGCTGATTTCTCACAGCCTGTTATTGTAATCCATGAAGCTGCACCGAATGTAGCCGCTACACTTGAGAGCAAGATTAAGGCAGTAAATCCTGACGCACAGATTACTATAGATTACGAAGGACCAGTAGTTGGTATGTATGCGGGTCCTGGCGGCGGCGGAATCGCTTTTGTTAAGAAATAATGACAATAATTATCATGCTCACATTGGTAGCTTGTGTGTGCTACATTGCCTTCGAGAAAGTCAAGGTTACAAGTTACCTGAATAATGTAGCTAGCAGAAATCCCCTGTTTACCATAGGCACAATTGCCTTGCTGGCGTGCTGGGTAATGACGGGATTTGTGTATTGGAATGACGGTAATCTGGGACCACTTTCGTGCAAAGTAAGAGTGATCCTGGGAATCATAGCAGTTATTGCAGCGCTGGCGCTCTACGTATACATTCTGGTATTCGCTTTACCGAAGGGCACGTATACAGACGACAATGTTCAGAGCAGTCTGGCAACAGAGGGCCTGTACGGTATGTGCAGACATCCTGGCTTCTACGGATTTACAATTACTGCACTGGCAATTTCACTGCTTATCGGCAGCGGCATGGGCTTCGTTATCCTGATGGTGCACTCGCTGTTAAATCTGATATATATAATTATGCAAGATAAGTACTACTTCCCAGTTTATCTGGAAGGGTATGATGAATATAAGAAGACAGTGCCATTTCTGGCATTCTGGCGCTAGCCAGTAAATAAGAAAATATCTTCGGAGAAAGGAGGTGGAAACATGAAGTTCAAGGACAAATTAGACAAGTACACTAAGGCTGAAATATGGGCTGAATACTGTGGATTCCTGGATTTATCAATGGATGAATACATGAACATTCAGTTCAGACTTCTCAGAGAACAGATCGAACGTTTCGGCAGCTGTGAACTGGGCCGTTCAATTATGAAGGGACAGAAGCCTAAGAGTATTGATGAGTTCCAGCGCATGATTCCACTGACTACTTATGAAGATTATCAGGGCGTACTTCTCGAGAAGCGCGAGGATCTCCTTTGCGGTAAGCCTGTAGCTTGGCTCACAACTACATGGGAGAGCGGCAGCAAGCCTGAGAAGCTGGCTCCATATACAAGAGAAATGCTGGATGTTTACACTAGAAACATTCTGGCATCAATGA
Source organism: Candidatus Colimonas fimequi (assembly GCA_018065295.1). Classification (GTDB taxonomy): domain Bacteria; phylum Bacillota; class Clostridia; order Peptostreptococcales; family Anaerovoracaceae; genus Lentihominibacter; species Lentihominibacter fimequi. The sequence goes on from JAGHTQ010000052.1 coordinate 6,924, forward strand.
TTCTCTCAACATCAAATGCTAAGGGTAATTTCAAGGTTAAGTCCGGTGCGAAGGTGCTTTATGGATTAGCACCGATGCCATATGCGACTGGCCTGTTCCCGCTCCTTATTGCTCCTGAGATTGATCTTAACTTCATGCCATCACTTAATGATGCTAAGTATATGTCATTCTCACAGCAGACTAAGGAAGGTTTCAAACTGGCTGCCAAGCAGGGTATTGACCAGTTCTTCGGCATGTCAAGTGTCGTATATACAATTACTAAGAACTTCGATCAGATGTTCAAGAGTGGCGGTGGTAGCTCTAAGGGTAAGCTAAGCATCAACCCAGCCATGATGGTGAAACTGGCGAAGGCTAAATATATTTCCAAGAGAGATGGTGTTCCAATTAAGCCAGCGGATATCTTTGATTTAGATGGCTTCGTTTGTGTTGGAACAGACACAGCTCTCTACAAGGAAGAGTTAGAGAAGGCATGGGGCAGGAAGCCTCTTGAAATCCATGGTGGCACAGAGACATCATGTCTTGCTACAGAAGCGTGGAGCAGAGACGGTCTTATCTTCTTCCCAGACAATGCATTCTATGAATTCATTCCTAAGGAAGAAATGCTGAGAAATGAGAAGGATCCATCATACGTTCCTCGTACATATCTCATGGACGAAGTTGTTGCCAACGAAGAATATGAAATCGTTGTAACAATCTTCAAGGGCGGAGCATTCATGCGTTATCGTCCAGGTGACATGTATAGATGTCTCAGAACATCAAATGAACAGGAAGGCATCCGTCTGCCACAGTTCGAATATATCGACAGAGTACCATCCGTTATCGATATTGCTGGATTCACAAGATTTACTGAGAACAGCATCAATACTGTATTCAGACTTTCAGGTCTTCCTATCAGCAACTGGTTTGCTCTTAAGGAATACGATGGCAATAAGAACTCATTCATGCACCTTTATGTAGAGATAGACAGTGGTTCACCAGGAGCAGACTTCCTTAACGATCAGGTAATTCTTGATCATATGGGCGCATACTATCGTAAGTATGACCATGATTATGATGATATTAAGAGACTTCTCGGCATGGACCCAGCTGTTGTTACTGTCCTGCCAGAAGGTTCAATAGATAAATACAAGGCATCAACTGATGTGGAATTTAGAACAATTAACCCATCACCTTCACAGGTTCTCAACCTGCTGAAGATGGTCGGCGCACCTTTCGCGAGAGGAGGTGAGCTGTTTGAGTAGTATTAATGAACTTATGTATACTACCGTACCAGCAATAGCCTTCTTGTGTAACCTCTTCCTGTTTTCAACACTGCTGACAGCGAAGAAGAACAAGGCTGTGTATGCGTTCATGGGAATGCTTATCACATTCTGTGCATGGACTGGCGGTGCACTGTTTATGCGTATGGAACTGGAGCCAGGCGTATGGTTCTGGTGGAAGGTATCACTTACAGGTATCTTCGTAGCACCATATATGATTTATCTGGTAGCTTCCACATTCGCAGAAACAAAGGGTGCATTCCTTAAGATTATATTCGGAATAATAACTGCATTAATCGCTGTAGCTAATGGATTCGACGTATTCCTTACATCCCCAGTAATCGAGGAAGGTAATGGACATGCGGTTCTTCACTACAGTGCAACAATCTTCGCTATTATTCCTCTTGTGTTTGCGGTAGTTGTTTTCGCGACAGCTTATATCGATATCAAGAGATCGGTTAAGAGGAATGGACTTCCATCAAACTATGTGACACCATTCTCTGTTGGTGTAATCATCATGGTTATCGGAGACCTGCTTGACCTTGTTCCCCTGTTCAATTCACTTCCAATGGACTCACTGGGAGCTACAATCAACGCAGTTCTTATTTACTATGCATTCTACAAGAAGCGCGTATATTCACTGCACCAGATCACATCAAATGGTGCGATGTACATGATTACAGTTGTTATAACTGGATTCGCAGTACCAGTACTGAATAAGGCTGGCATGCTCGTCCTTGACAAGCTGCCTAATGTTAGTCAGGACGTATTCAGCATGGTGCTTACTGTTATATGTGCAGCACTGGCGATTGTTCTTTATATAGTTCTGGGCAAGCTTAACGGCGCTTTGTTCGTTAAAGAACAGAATCGTAAGGAAGACCTGGTTAAGGAATTCTCATCAAGCGTTAATACTTCACTTGATGTAAACAGTATCTTCAGTGGATTCCTGGGCCTCATTAGAAACGAAACTTCTGCAGAACATGTATATATCTGCAGATACGATGCTGAGAAGAACAGATATGTCAGCTACAATGGTATGGATACACTTGAGATGCCGATTGTTCTTCTTAAGTCAAATCCTGTTATCAACCAGATTGATAAGACTAATAGTGGAAGCCTTCTCTACAGTGAATTCAAGAGAAGTGCTATCTACAAGAGCATGTGGGAAGAAGAGAAGAGAACTCTGGAGTATCTTGATATTGAATTAATTATTCCATTCAAGAACGAAGGCGAAACTATGGGCTTTGTTCTTCTCTCACAGAAGTCTGGCCGCAAGGCATATACATTTGATGAAATTAACTTCCTGGAGTCTGTTGCATCTATTGCATCTATTGCGCTTAAGAATGCACAGCTGTATAGACAGCTTGAACAGGAAGCTAAGCGTGATGCTCTGACTAACCTGTACAACAGAAGAGCATTTAACGAACGTCTTAATGAAGCGGTTAACAGTAGTTCCACAACTGATGTGGCAATGATTCTGTTTAACCTTGACGACTTCAGTCTGTACAATGAACTGTACGGCAATGAAGAAGGTGACCTGATGCTTCAGAGATTTGCTGGTATTCTTACTAGCGTATTCGGAAGCAAGGGCGCTATTTCAAGATATGGTGGTAAGGAATTCGCAGTAATGCTGCCACATTCCGATGCTGAGACAGCACGTCAGTATGCAGAGAGAGTTAAGGTTCAGCTGAAGAATCAGATTGATTCAACTAAGGAAGCAACTAAGAAGTTCCTTACATTCTCAGCTGCAATATGTGCATATCCTTCAGTAGCATCAAATGCTAATGAACTTATGACATATGTTAACCTGGCAATTTTCCATATCAAGCAGCACGGCAAGAACAATATCGAAATTTATAACAAGCAGTACAGTGCACAGAGCGCAGGCAAGGATAAGAAGGAACATATCTACGAACTGACATCAACTATCTATGCACTTACAGCTGCCATCGACGCTAAGGACCACTACACATTCAACCATTCAAGATGCGTATCCGAATACGCAACTAAGCTGGCTGAATTCGCAGGACTTCCTTCTGATTACGTAGAGATTATCAGACAGGCTGGTCTCCTTCACGATATCGGTAAGATTAGTATCCCGGATGCTATCCTTACTAAGCAGGGCAAACTTACAAATGAAGAATTCCAGATCATGAGACAGCATGTAGAACGTTCAATCGAAATGATTCGTCATCTGCCTGCACTGGATTATGTAATTCCTGCCGTAGTAGGACATCATGAGAGATTTGATGGCAAGGGATATCCTAGAGGTATTGCAGGAGAAGACATTCCTATTGGTGCTAGATGCCTTAGTATTGCTGACTCATTCGACGCCATGGTATCAAGACGTTCCTACAAGGACAAGATGTCCGTTGAAGCGTCACTTACTGAAATCATGATCAACCTTGGTAAACAATTTGACCCAGAACTCGGTCAACTCTTTGTTGAGAAGGTTCGCAGTGGCGAAATCGAAGTAATCGACTATTAATAACAAAGGCTATCAAGAAATTGATAGCCTTTTTATACATTTGTTTGGACATTAGTTATTGATTAGGTGGAGAGGGTAAGAAATGAACAAACGGGAAATTATCGTTATAGGTCACAAGAATCCAGATACTGACTCAATCTGTTCTGCTATCGCATATAGCGAATTGAAGAACAGAATCGATCAGAACAATACATATGTGCCTATGAGAGCCGGTGTTGTGAGCAAAGAAACCAAGTACGTTCTCGACAGATTCGGTGTAGAAGAACCTGAGTACATTGCTAATGTAGGGGCACAGGTTATGGACATGGAACTGAGAAGAACTCCTGGTGTTTCTGAGGACATGACCATCAGAGAAGTCTGGGACAAGATGGGCGTTAACGAGGCGGTAACTCAGCCAGTTATCGATGAAGACGAGAAGATTATCGGCATTATCACTAAGGGTGATATTGCCAAGACTTTTATGGAACTTCACGACAACAACTTTTTGGCACAGGCAGGCCCTACTTATGGGAACATTGCAGACACTCTTCGAGGCGAAGTAGTAGTAGGCGATAAGAACCAGAAGTTCACAGGCGGTAAGCTGCTGGTAGGTGCAGCTGGAGCTGAGACTCTCGGTGATTTCATCAGCCCAAGAGATATCGTTATTCTGGCTGACAGAAACGAGAAACATAGAATTGCTATTGAGTCTGGGGCTGATTGCATTATCCTTTGCGTGGGTATTCAGGCAAGTGATGATGTTAGAAGACTTGCAGAAGAGAAGGGCACTGTTATCATCGAAACACCTCTGGATTCATTCAGTATCGCTCGTGAGATTAACACAAGTGCTCCAGTTGGCGCAGTAATGATTAGGGACGGCATCATGGCATTCCAGATGACTGAGTCCATTGAGAATGTTAACGCAATCATGAGTAATACACGTCACAGAGCTTTCCCTGTTGTTGGCGATGACGGTAAATATATCGGTACAGTTTCAAGAAGAAACTTCCTGAATATACAGAAGAAAAAGGTCATTCTTGTTGACCACAATGAGAAGACACAGGCTGTGGATAACATTGATGACGCTGAGATTCTGGAGATTGTTGACCATCATAGACTGGGAACACTTCAGACGCTGGAGCCAATCTATTTCGTTAACCAGCCGGTAGGCTGCACAGCGACAATTCTCTATGAAATGTTCCGCGATAAGAATATTGAGCTGACACAGCAGATGGCGGGACTCCTTTGCGCGGCGATTATTTCAGATACACTCATGTTCAGATCACCAACATGCACTCTCAAGGATAAGATGGCGGCTGGTGCACTGGGCATCATTGCAGATATCAATATCGAAGAATTCGCTACAGAAATGTTCATGGCTGGTTCGGATCTGATTGATAAGCCAGCAGAGCAGATCTTCTATCAGGATAACAAGAAGTTTAATTTCAAGAACACTACATTCAACATTGGACAGATCAGTTCAATGAACGAGGGCGAACTTGAGGTTATCAAGGGTAAGCTGATTCCAATTTTGGATAGCGTAGCTGCCAAGAGTTCAGCTTCAATGGTCTTCTTCCTGCTCACAGATATCAAGAAGTCGTCTTCAGAAATTATCTGTGCTGGCGAAAACGCAGCATCTCTTGTAGAGGCTGCATTCCCAGATGCTGAGAAGACAAATGGCGGCTACATGCTTGAGGGCGTGCTCTCAAGAAAGAAGCAGGTAGTGCCAGCATTCATGCAGGCAATAAGCGTTATGGAGGAAAACTAGGAGGTATTATGCTTCACGTCATAGCGTATGATTTCGGTACATCAGGCGTCAAAACATGCGTGTTTAAAGTGGGAGAGACAATCGAATTAGTTGGGAGTGCATACGGCAAATACGATCTTTTTATTATGGAAGACGGAGGCGCTGAACAGGATGCGGACCAGTGGTGGGACGCAATGTGCCAGACCACCAGAAAGCTCATGAGCGAGACTCAGGTTGAGCCTGGCGATATCGCAGGAATCTCTTTTTGCTCACAGATGCAGGGCATAGTTCTTGTGGATAAGGATGGCGATGCCGTGAGAAGACCAATGAGCTACATGGACCAGCGCGCTGGTGCTGGGATGAAAGAAGTTCAGGGCCACGGTATCGAGATTTCTGGTGCCAATGCATTCATGCTCCTTAAGAGCCTGCGACTTACAAGCGCAGCATCCACAAGTGTCAAGGACCCAGTCTGGAAGTACAAGTGGGTGGAGAAGAACGAGCCGGACATTTTCGCCAAGGTGGATAAGTGGCTGGACGTTAAGGAATACCTGATCTGCCGTGCTACTGGCGAGAAGGTAATGACTAAGGACTCAGCGTACGCTACTTTCTTATATAGAACACGTGGCAAATGGGAGTTTAGCGATGAGCTTTGCAAAATGTATGGCGTCCATCGTGAACACTTACCAAGAGTTATCGATTCAACTGAAGCTGCTGGCCGTCTCAGTGAGAAGGCCGCAGGAGAGCTTGGCCTGGTAGAAGGTATCCCGGTTTACGGCGGCGGCGGAGACGCCAACCTGATTGGCGTTGGCGCAGGAGCAACTGCTGTAGGACAGACTCACGTTTATTCTGGAACTTCCGGATGGGTAGGAACTGTCACTGACAAGCAGGTTGTTGATATCGAGTCCATGATTGCGGCTATCGTAGGCGTGGAGCAAGGTAAGTATACTTACTTCGCAGAGATGGAGACTGCCGGTAAATGTTTCGAGTGGGTGAAGGATCACCTGGCTCTTGATGAAATCGGCATTTATCTTAAGAAAAACAATGTGGCTGAGGACCCAGAGTCCACATATAACAGCCTTTATGAATATATGTCAGATGTTATTGACGATGTACAGCCGGGTGCTGGTGGCGTGATTTTCACTCCGTGGCTTCACGGCAATAGATGTCCTTTTGAGGATCCGGCGGCTGCGGGCATTTTCTTTAACATCAAACTTGATACTGGCAAAGCGGAAATGATCAGAGCGGTACAGGAGGGTATCTGTTACCACCTGAGATGGATGCTAGAGTGTCAGGATAAGAAGGTGAAGACTTCTCAGACTATTAGATTTGTTGGCGGAGGAGCATCATCACCTGTAGTATGCCAGATGCTGGCGGATATTACGGGAAGAACTGTCGAGACAGTTCATGATACACAGGACGTTGGCGCAGTTGGAGCGGCTATGGTGGTTGCTGTAGGATGCGGCGCATTTAGCAGCATCGATGAAGCGGCAAGTCTCATTAAGGTGAAGGAACGATTCACACCTAATGAGGACAACAAGGCAGTGTATGACAAGACTTTTAAGGTCTTCTGTGAACTATATAAATCAAACAAGAAGAATTTTCAGTTGCTGAACATGTAAGAGATGAATGAGGTGTAAATAATGAGCGGCAAAACTAGACGAGAACTAATCGTAGAGACTGGCAAAATGCTTCTAGAAACTGGCCTTGTGGCTAGAACCTGGGGCAATGTAAGTGCTAGAGTAGATGGGGATAATTTCCTTATTACACCTAGTGGTCTTGATTACATGAACACAACTGAAGACGATATTGCACTGGTGAATATTTCAACCGGTGAGTGGGCTGGCCCACGTAAGCCATCAGGAGAGCGTGGTGTTCACGCTGCTGCATATGAGGTGTTTGAAGATGTTAAGTTCGTTATTCATACTCATCAGACATATGCGACAGCAATTGGCCTAGCTGGTTATGAAGAACTTGATATTACAGATGACGAGCTTATGAAACTGGGCGGCATCGCCGTTTCTGAATACGGCATGACTGGAACTAAGAAGCTGATTGAAGCGGTAACAGATGCCATGCAGGCGGGTGCAGAAACAGTTTTCATGCCTCATCACGGTGTTCTTATCTGCGGTAGAGATAGAGACGAGACAATGATGAGAGCAATGCTCCTTGAAGAAATCTGCCAGAGAAACTGCCTGGGTCAGAAGGCTGCGGAGCCGACTGAAACAATGGTTAAGGAGGCGGCAGATCTTCTAGAACAGATACAGATTATCGTAGGCAACGTGGAACTTTTGCAAAATGCGGAGACCATGAAATTCGTCAACATGAACACACCTCTGGTGGCACAGATTGAGGATATGGCACAGATGGTTGGCCGCAGCGCGCCAATCGTTCTCAACGTGCTGAAGATTGCGCCACAGCTTAAGAAGCATGGGGCTGTAATGGTGCCAGGTATCGGTATCATGGTTCACGCTGACACAGAAGATGATACTGAGGCTCTCAAGTTGCTCATGGATAAGGCGGTAAAGGTTAAGCTTCATACTATGAGCACTGGCAAGAAGGCGGAGCTGGGACTGGCTGATATTGCCCTGGAGCATATGATATACACAAGGAAGTATTCTAAGCAGAAGAACGGCTAAAGCAATAAGAAAGAAGGCATATGATGAACAAACACAGTGAGATGATGAGAGTGGCCAAGTTTGTCATGTTTTCAATATCTGCAGGGATAATAGAAATCGTTACTTTTTCTCTGCTCAATGAACTGACT
>JAGHTQ010000249.1 GCA_018065295.1 Candidatus Colimonas fimequi
ATGTTAGAGCGCAGCTTTAGTCATACGGCTATGTTGTTACAGATCTTGGGGGAGGTCTTACATGTACAGCTGGAACAGGTACTCCATGCATAATGCTGAGAGCAGATATGGATGCATTGCCTCAGCAAGAGGTGTCGGGAGTTCCATTTGCAAGTGAGAATGATGGAGTGTGTCATGCATGTGGACATGATGGGCATATTGCCATGCTGCTCGGAGCTGCGAAGATTCTGAAATCTCATGAAGAAGAACTCGAAGGAACTGTCAAGTTCATGTTCCAGCCGGCAGAGGAACTTCTACAGGGCTCACAGTCAATGATTGACGCGGGTATCCTGGAGAATCCTAAGGTGGATGTGGCTATGGGCATGCATATGAACTTTGGTCCATGCGGTAACTACGACATGAGTGTTGGAACAATTGCAACCAGAGTCGGTCAGATGATGCAATCTGCGGATGAATTTGAAATTGTGATTAAGGGTAAGGCGTCCCATGGAAGTCAGCCTGAAAATGGCGTTAATGCGTTGAGCGTAGCTGCCAATATCATAACAAGCATTCAGCAGATTAAGACTTTGGATGTTCCGGCTGGAGAATCATGTGTAGTCCTTCTAGCTAAGATTTCTGGTGGTAAGGCGGCGAATATCATTCCTGACGAGGTGATAATCGGAGGAAGCATGAGAACATACTCAGGTGAGCTCAGGGAGAAACTGAAAGAACATATCAGCGATATCGTTACATCAACTGCGAGAATATGGGGAGCTGAAGCGGAGGTTAATTACATATTTGGTACTGGCCCGGTGGAAAATGACCCAGAACTTGCAGAAGAGATGCTGGGATATGTTGCTGAAGTTGCAGAGAAGATTGTGGATACAGGCCTGATTAAGGGCTCTGAGGACTTCGCCAATATTGGTAAGCATGTTCCAACATTCTTTGCTAACGTGTGCGCAGGTGGCGTAGCTCAAGGCTATGCACATATGATGCACGATCCAGCGCTTCGTTTTGATGAGGAAGGTCTTAAGTATGGCGCAGCAGTTGAAGCAACATGTGCGGCAAACTGGTTGTCCAACCATACTGAAAATAAGTAAAATTAATTAAGAAAGAGGAGAATTATGAACGGTTTAATTGCTTTAACAATCATCATGCTAGTCTACGGTCTTGGTGATATCGTAGCTACTAAGACAAAAGCTAT
>JAGHTQ010000187.1 GCA_018065295.1 Candidatus Colimonas fimequi
ATGCTAGAGGGCTGACTTGCCCATTACCAGTTGTTAATGCCAAGAAGGCTGCCGAAGGAATGCAGACTGGCGATGAACTGACAGTGAATGTTGATAACGAAATCGCAGTTCAGAACCTGCAGAAGTTCGCTAAGCAGAAGGGCTTCGAAGCAGCTGGAACGAAGAAGGCTGAGAAGGAATATGAAGTTGTAATCAATATCGTTAGCGCTGACGCTGAGGCTGCTGACGGCGCTGGTGCAGTTGGCGAGCCAGTTGAAATCGTATGCGCACCTGATGCAAGAACTGGCGGAACAGTCGTTGTTCTTTCAGCAAACGTAATGGGTACTGGCGATGAGAAACTGGGAACTTCACTTATGAAGGCGTTCGTTTTCGCAATGACTAAGCAGGATATTTTGCCTGAGACAATCCTTTGCTATAACTCTGGTGCATACCTGACTTGCGAAGGTGCAGATACTCTGGAAGATCTGAAGGCCCTGGAGGCTGAAGGCGTGAACATCATGACTTGCGGCACATGCCTGGACTTCTACGGAATCAAGGATACTCTGGCAGTTGGCAGCGTGACTAATATGTACGAAATCGTGGAGACTATGGAGAAAGCGAGGTTGGTAATCAGACCATAGTAAATAAACCAGTGAAATATTAAAAGAGCCAGACATTGTCTGGCTCTTTTCTTATATCAGTTAACTTACAATGCGGTAGTAAGCGTTTGATGTCAGTTTATATACCACTACGTAGATCAGTGTGCAAAGGATAACGCATATTCCTGCTGTCGCGAGGAGTCGTGGCACGTCGAAAAGTCCGAAAAGCATGAGCAGTTTGTTTACCATCGGAAGCACAACCGCCAGGTGCAGGCAGGCGAAGAGAATAGGAATAAGGAATACTGTGAGCATCTGTGAGTTGATGCTCTTTCTTATCTGGTCTTTTGTCATGCCTACCTTTTGCATGATGTCGAAGCGTGCCTGATCTTCGAATCCTTCAGATATCTGCTTGTAATATATGATGATTACGCAGGATACCAGGAAAATAATGCTGAGCATTATGCCAAGGAAGAGGAGGCCTCCGAATGTTCCAATGAAGTCGCCGCGTTCAGCTTCATGGCTTTCGCAGTACATATTGTCAAAGTCAAGGGGCTCCAGTTCACTGCGAACTTTCTTGTCTAATTCACTAGCAAGAGCGACTTGTCCATCTGCATCTAAGCCCGTATCGAAGCGGCAATGCCAGAACCATGCCAGCATAGGTTCGCCGTTCCAGTCTTCGTACTGAGTGTAGTTTCGAGCTACTGCATTTGCATCGTTTACAATCATGTAGACGCCAGGTGAAGCGGATATGTTAGCGGTCGGATCAATTAATCCGATCTTGTCATCGATGCGACCGGCAACATTATATGAGACATCACCGATAGTAAGTGTATCCCCGATAGGGACTTTCTTAGCGGTGCCCACCAGTGCATCACCAGGATTCACAGTTACATCTTGATCAAATACACGATTATACTCATCGACATCAATGAAGATAATCTGAGCAACATTATCGTAGTTAATGAAGGACAAATCAGTCTTGGAGTTGAGGGATATATCGAGCTTGCTATTCTTCAGATAACCGCTGATTGACCATTCATAATATGTTTTATTGTTAGTTATTTCTGCACCTTTTGAAACGGCCACCGCTTTCAAATCATCATCAAGCTTCACGCTTAAATTATCCAGGTTCTCATCGTAACCGTACTTGCATGCAAAAGCGCCGATTTCGTTAGGATAGCGTGCATTGAGGCACTGATCACTACCCGTATAAAGTGCGGCAGTTGATGACAGCATAACCAGAATCATAGTCAGCAGTATGCAGATTGATGCCAGTCCAGCGCCGTTTCTCTTCATGCGGTATGCCATTGATGAAACGGAGATGAAGTGATTGGTCTGGTAGTAGTAATTCTTATTGCGTTTCAGTGCGCGGCACAGAAGTACCGATCCAGTGATAAGAATCAGATAAGTTCCGATAATGATTAGAATTACCGCCACGAAGAACCAGATGAGCGCAGCTAAAGGCTGCTGAATCATTACTGCGATAGTGTAGCCAGCGCCGAGAAATGCCAGGCCAATAATTCCAACAAACCAGTTGGCTTTAGGTGGTTTCTCACCAGCCTTGTCAGCGCGTACCAGTTCAATTGGACTTGCGAATCTTACCTGTCTTACCGAGTTAAGATAAAGCAGTACGAAGATTAATGTGAATACAACTATAGTCATT
>JAGHTQ010000238.1 GCA_018065295.1 Candidatus Colimonas fimequi
GGCAAAGCAAGATACATCGGCATTTCCAATTGTTTCGCTTGGCAGCTTGCCAAGGCGAATTTCTTTGCGAGAGAAAATGGCCTTACGGAGTTTGTCTCAATTCAGGGACATTATAATCTCATCGCTAGAGAAGAAGAACGCGAAATGGCCGCCTTTTGCAAAGATCAGAACATTGCAATGACCCCCTACAGCGCCCTTGCTAGCGGCAGACTTTCAAGGAAACCTGGTGAAACGTCAGCCCGCTTAGAGCAAGATGCTTATGCTAAGTTTAAATACGATAAAACGGCAGCGGCAGATGGACTTATCATTGATAGAGTTCTTGAGATTGCAAATAAGAGAGGCGTGTCCATGACAGAAGTATCACTGGCGTGGCTTCTGACAAAAGTTGCATCACCAGTGGTAGGAGCAACGAAACTTTCACATGTAGATGGCGCTGTTGCAGCAGTTGATTTGCAGCTGACAGAAGATGAAATTGATTATCTGGAAGAATTATACGTTCCCCATGCACTTGCCGGTGTAATGGCGCAGAACGGTAAACAGAAAGCAGGGAATGTGGTATAGAAAGGAGATATAACGATGAAAGAACATGCAAAGGAAATGGTATTCCCAATTGGTGCGCCTAACGATGGCTTCGCACAATATTTCAGTGGCAAGAGTTTCCTGGCACCTATATCAACTGATCAGGTTGGAATCTTCAATGTAACGTTTGAGCCAGGCTGCAGAAACAACTGGCATACTCACCATGCAGATAAAGGCGGCGGACAGATTCTTGTTTGCGTGGCAGGAAGAGGATATTACCAGGAAGAAGGTAAGGAAGCTGTTGAGATGAAGCCAGGCGACTGCATCAACATTCCTGCAGGCGTGAAGCACTGGCATGGAGCAGCACCAGATAGCTGGTTCTCACATCTTGCTATTGAAGTTCCAGGTGAGAACGGCTCTAATGAATGGCTTGAGCCAGTTAGTGATGAAGAATATGGGAAACTGAAATAATCGAAGGTGAAGTTTAAAATAAGCTTAAAAAGGAAAGAAGTCTGAGAAAATCAGACTTCTTTTTTGCATATTATGGGGTAATCACGATTAGTGTAAGAATCGTGTAAACACGCGCCGATATGATTGTGTCATCATCTAGGGAAAGTAATTTAAGATAAGTAATAGGAGAACGGAAATGAAGAAGAAAGTTATAAGCATTATCACAGGACTGATGATGGTAGCCACTATGTCACTGGGCCTTACAAGCTGCGGCCAGGCTGACGACTCAGCTGATTCTGTTATCTACTCAAACTTCTACACAGAAGAAGGCGGTAGCGACGGAGTAGAAGCTGTTGCAGTTAAGGATGGCGTTATCACCTTTGCAGGATCTAAGGAAGATGCAGAAGCCTTCATCGGCGACAGCACTGAGACTGTAGACTACAGCGATGCATATGCGCTGCCAGGTCTCATTGACGGACACTGCCACACATACGTAGCAGCAGAAAATACAATCAGTGACTTCCAGATGAATGGTGCCAAGGACCAGAACGAATGTGTTCAGAGAATTGAGAAGTTTATCAAGGAAAATCCAGATAAGGACTTCTATATCGGAAGCGGATGGCTTGACTCAATGTTCGAGAATGATATGCCTACAGCTGAACTTCTGGACAAGATCGACACAGATAAGCCAATCTACCTGAAGTCAGAAGACTGCCACTCATGCTGGACAAATACAGCAATGATGAAGCTGTGTGAAATTACAAAGGACACACCAGACCCTGCAGGCGGTGTAGTTGAACACTACGCTAACGGAGAACCAGCAGGATGCTTCAGAGATACAGCAATGGACCTGCTGATTAAACCACATGTACCAACATACACAGTAGATCAGTATAAGGACATTCTTGATAAGCAGATGAACAAGTACATCGCTATGGGATACACAGCATACAATGATGTACTCATCGACGTAACAAGTGCAGACACAATCGTTGAAGCTTACCACCAGCTGGATCAGGAAGGCAAGCTGAAGGCATACGTAACTTGCACATACGTTGTTAACAATGACGAAAACGCAGAAGAAAACGTTAAGCATATCAAGGAACTGGCAGATTCAACAAAGGGTGAACATTTCGACCTGAACGGCGTTAAGTTCTTCATGGACGGAATCACAGAATCATGCACTTCATATCTGGAAAAGCCATACAAGAATGATAAAGAAAATTACGGTGTAGACAGATGGGCAGGCGAAGAAGGTACACAGAGACTTTATGATGCTGCAACATTATGTAATGACCTGGGACTCATCGCACACTTCCACGCTATCGGCGATGCTGGCGTTAAGAAGGGCCTTGATGCAGCAGAGTATGTTAAGGCACATACAGAGAACCCTGACATCAGAAATGCGATGACACACATCGAACTGATGGATGTATCAGATATTCCTCGTTTCAAGGAATTAGACATGATTGCAAGCTGTGACTTCGGTTGGTGCTACACTGACTGCGGAGCAATGTACGACGACCCTAACTATGAAAACATCGAATTTAAGAACCTGGGCGAAGACAGAGTATTCACAGAAGAAATGAGATATAAGTCAATTCTGGACACAGGAGCTAAGGTTGCTTTCGCAACTGACTTCCCAGCAACACCAAATGTAGACCCATTCTTCTGTATGGAAATCGGCAATACTAGAACTTACGACAGCGTTAAGGGTTCAGAATGTATTCCTGAAGAAGCACTGAGCGTTCCTGAAGAACTGAAGGCAATGACAGAGACAACAGCTTATCAGCTCTATAGAGAAAACGACTTCGGAGCAATCAAGGAAGGCATGAAGGCTAACTTCGTTATCGTAGATCAGGATGTTACAACTGTGAAGCCTGCGAAGATTTCAGATACAAAAGTAATGGAAACATTTATCGACGGCGTATCAGCATATGCTAAGTAGTCAGGAAGGATTGTAGGAAGTAGAGATGAAGAAGAAATTAATAGCAATTATAAGCGGAATCATGATTATGTGCTCTCTGGGTGCATGTGGAAGTCAGCAGTCAGCAGATAGTGAAGAAGCAGAAGTGACAAATGCTCTGCTGGAGAGAACACCTCTGGAAGAAGTATACGAGAATGTTTTTGATGCGGGAACATTCACAGAATATGACATGGATACAATGACAGCACTTGCTAGAACACAGTTCGACGGATGGAAGTATGACATCCGCGAGAAGGACAAGGGCGGCTGCACAGTAATCGGCAAGGAAGTCGATGGTAAGATGGTAGTTGCACGTAACATGGATATGTCAATCAGC
>JAGHTQ010000172.1 GCA_018065295.1 Candidatus Colimonas fimequi
CTGGCAGACGACGAAGAAATAACAGTCGAGACCTACGACAGAGCACTGGAAGCAGTAAATGATGTCAAAGGCAAACGTACGCCTCGATTCAGTCAGCGTACGAAGGCTGACTATGAGGCGGAAGCTGAGGATTATAAGATGCTCATGGCTTTGCGTGAGGCTGTTGATAACGGGGAAATCACATTCTATCTGCAACCACAGTGCGCCATTAAAACAGGACGTATCGTGGGCGCTGAAGCCCTGGCTCGCTGGATTAAACCTGACGGAACTCAGGTTCCGCCATCTGAATTTATTCCGCCACTTGAGCGAAACAACTTTATCGCTGACTTTGACAAATATATATGGGAGCAGGTCTGCATCTGGCAGCGCTCTCTCATTGACAAAAGAATCGAGCCACTCCCAGTATCAATAAACGTATCTCAAATTGATATTGTGACAATCGACGTTGTGGATACACTGGTGAAGCTTTGCCACAAGCATCACGTGCCTACCAGCATAATCAAGATTGAAATCACTGAGTCCTCGTACGCAGAAGATATCGAGACAATTCGCGGATTTGTCAGCGACCTTAAGGCTCACGGTTTCGTTACCCTGATGGACGACTTCGGCGCAGGGTATTCATCCCTTAACGTTTTAGAGAACGTTAATGTGGACGTTTTGAAGCTGGATATGGAGTTCGTCAGCGAGGCCAATATTAACTCCCGTAAGGGTATTACAATAATCGAATCAATCATCAATATGTCTAAGATGATGGGATTACCTATCATCGTTGAAGGCGTCGAGAAGCCTTCACAGTCCGACTTTCTCAAGGACCTGGGATGCAGATTTGCTCAAGGTTTCCTGTACCATAGACCAATGCCAAAGGAACAGTTTGAGAAATTTTTCGCCTGGGAACAGGGCCTGGACAGACGCGGATTTATCAACAAGATGAACGAACAGTTCCACGTTCGTGAATTCCTGGACCCTAACACATTCACAGATACAA
Organism: Candidatus Colimonas fimequi; assembly: GCA_018065295.1. GTDB lineage: Bacteria > Bacillota > Clostridia > Peptostreptococcales > Anaerovoracaceae > Lentihominibacter > Lentihominibacter fimequi. The sequence goes on from JAGHTQ010000172.1 coordinate 986, forward strand.
TGCTCAATAACGTGCTGGGACCAGTTGCCTTCTATACATTAGACCAGAAGGACCTTCACATCACCCGCTTCAACGAACAGTTCTATCGCACTATCGGAGACGCCTCCATGGAGAGCCGACAGGATGCAATTCAGAACTACGTAGTTAAAGAAGACCATCCATTCCTGTATAAGGCTCTTGATGATGCCTATCAGAACACTGGAACAGGCGGTATTTGCGAGGTAAGATTCTATAAATCTAACGGCAACGTATTCTGGTTTAGAATGCATTTCTTCTATTTGAGAAATGAACGACATAAGAAGATTTACTACGGCCGCGTTGAAGACGTTACTGAAGCTAGAAACAGAAGCATTCAGTTCTTCGAAGTTCTGCGCGAAACATCTGATGTTTCAATGATGATAAATCTGGAGCAGAACACTATTCAGTACGTTACTAGCGGCAACACACTCAGCCAGTTGGGCCTTCCATCAATAGAACTGGATATGAGTGTGGAACTTACCGCTCAAAACAGAATTGACGATCCAGAAGAAAAGAAACTCTTCACTGAGTTCTTCAAGCCTTGCAGGCTTAACAATGCCTACCGCAAGGGCTTATATCACGAATCCATATCCGTTGGATTCAGACTGGAAGACAAGTGCGTTCCTGTTGAATTCTCAACATATTACGTTACTGAGCCAGTTCAAAACGAGCGCAAGGTATACGCTTTCGCCAAGGCGAAGGAATAGATATAAGATAAGTATTTAGATAAGTATTGGTATTAAAACTATAGGAGAAGTATATGTCATCACAGTTAATGTTTCTGGCTCTGCTGCCAGGCATTCTAATCATCTTTATTGTCTACAGGAAAGACAGAGTGGAGCAGGAACCGAAGGGTCTCATCCTTAAGCTGATTATCTTCGGTGCCCTCTCATGTATTCCAGCCGTAATTGGTGAAACATTCATCGATGGACTCATGCCATACGAATTTAGAAATGGCGGACTGGGATTTGCAATGTGGAACGCATTTTTATCAGCAGCCCTCTTCGAAGAGCTGTCCAAGTATCTGCTTCTTAAGCTGGGTTCATGGAGAAACCGCAATTTTGACTACAGATTCGATGCGATTCTCTATGCCACATCAGTAGCAGTGGGCTTCGCCCTTCTTGAGAACGTGCTTTATGTTGCTGATGGAGGAATTGAAACAGCTTTAATGAGAGGCGTACTGTCAGTTCCACTTCACGCATTTTGCGGCGTGTTCATGGGTATTTACTACGGCGAAGCTAAGCAGCTTCAGATCCTTGGCAAGTTCACAGGTTTCGCTAAGCTTAAGGCTCTGCTCATTCCTATGTTAATCCACGGAACATACGACACATTCGCGTTCCTTGGTAATGGCATATCAACTATCTGTCTGCTGGCGTTTGTTGTATTCCTTTACATCATCGCAATTAAGGCAATCAACAGATACTCAAGAGATGACTGGAAGAACGGATTATACCAGCAGCAGATATAAACGACAGATAGGGGTATTGTATGTCGGTATTTTATGCACCGTTAATCGGTTTATCATGTTTCGCGCTCATTATTCTCTGCATTCTCGTTCATGAGAACGCACGATTTGACGCAGAAACCAAGAAGAAATTTTATGGCACCTATATTGTTCTCATGCTTTGTTCAGTGGCAGAATATCTGGGATTTTCATTAAATGGTGCCGCCACAGCTACGATAGGCATTCACGCTTTCGCCAAGTGTATGGACTTCATCCTCTCACCTCTGGTTGCTGTTTTCTTCGTGCGTCAGATTTATGACAAGGCTGAATGGATGAAGGTCATGTACGGATTCATAGGTGTTAACGCCGTTATCGAAATCGCGTCCATGTTCACAGGATGGACCTTCTATATCGATAGCAGCAACAACTATCACCACGGTCCGTTCTATATGATTTATACGCTCATTTACATCGTCTGCATCATTGCGGTTATCGCAAGTTTCATTGCGTACGG
>JAGHTQ010000044.1 GCA_018065295.1 Candidatus Colimonas fimequi
GTCTTAATCCAATCCGTTTATCATCAACCATTTTGAGTAGTTCTGGGATTTAGTATGTCAGTCTGATATATTTACGAACTTGCTCATGACTTATACCCAGTTCCTTTGCAAGTTCATTACGTGAAACACTACCTCTTAACTTCTGCAACGATGTTGCAGAAGTTAAATCTGTCCTTCTACCCTGACGTTTCATCGCATTTAGTTTCATCTTATATGAGAAGGCTCTTTCACTTGGTAGTATTTCCGTTCTTTGTAGATTACTATCCACCATGAGAATCGTAGCTGCGTCTCTGTCTATATCCACTACTTCCGCTCTAATCACTTCATAGCCTAGAAGCTCACATGCACGCAATCGTCTATGTCCTGATAGCATTTCATATCTACCATCTGACTTTTGTCTAACAACAGTTGGTGTGATGATTCCCTGTTCTCGTATACTATCAATCAGCAAACGCATATCATCATCCTCCCGAACCTTGAATGGATGATCTGGGAACTGGTCAATTTCGCTAATTGGTATTTCCTCAATCTTCTTTAGCTTTGCTTCATCTCTCATCTCCTGAGTTGTGAAAAGATCATCTACTGATGGTAAACTGAATCGTATCTTCTCTCTTGTCATATAATCCTCCTTTGACATAATAAAAAGCACCCCCAAATATGAGGTGCCTTAACTATTAACTTAATTTGTTGTCTTGCATAACACATACGCCCGACTATGTAAAATGTGCGATTGAAAATGTCCAAAATCGCATAAATTTTACCGAAAATTTTACCGAAAAACAGGGTCATTTTAGCCATTTTACCGAAGAAATTACCGAAAAATCATGGACTTGGGTGGACTTTTGTGGACCCAGACAGACCAACTGAAAATGGCTACAAACATTGAAAAATAGCCAAAGTCCACTAAAAAAGCGACTTCCATCAATCGACGGAAATCGCTTGTTATATGGCACCCCCTGCGAGAATCGAACTCACAACTAATCTTTAGGAGAGATTTGTTATATCCATTTAACTAAGAGGGCTCGCGCTCGTTTATGATACCACAGAGGATAATAAATTTCAATTGATGTTGGACTTATAAACAGCGAGTTCCCTCTTCCCAGTTATGGTATTATATGAATAGGAGTGAATGAAATGTATAAGATTTATATTGTTGAAGATGACAAAGGAATAGCTGACGGCATCACAACTTGTGTTGCTGGCTGGGGTATGGAAGGACGCACAGTAAGCGATTTCAGAAATGTCCTTGACGAAATTCATGAATACCAGCCACATCTGATTATTATGGATATTACGCTGCCATTTATGGGTGGCTATCACTGGTGTCAGGAAATCCGCAAGACAAGCAATGTCCCTATTATTTTTATTTCATCAGCAACTGACAACATGAACATAATCATGGCCATGAATATGGGCGCCGACGATTTTATCGCCAAACCATTTGACCCCAACGTACTGGTTGCCAAGATCCAGGCACTACTGAGAAGGTCCTACGATTTCAATCAGTCGACTTTCACCCTTGAAGCTCATGGCGCAGTTCTCAACACCGATGACAATACACTTATGTATGACGGGCAAAGGATTGATCTGTCACGAAACGAGTACCGAATTCTCCTGACCCTCATGCAGAACAAGGGCAAGGTTGTTAGCAGAGAGAAACTTATGGAAGCACTCTGGGAGACTGACTGTTTCGTAGATGAGAACACTCTGACTGTTAACGTAGGTCGACTTCGTAAGACACTGGAAGCTGCCGGCCTGACGGATTTTATCAAGACAAAGTTCGGCGTCGGATATATTCTGGAGGATAAATAAATGGTTATAGAGTACTTGAAATTTCGTTGGAAGTTCGCCGTGCTTCTTGCCATAATCGCATGTGTTTTCGCATCATCATACCTGCTCTTTGAGATGCCGATTATCACTGTACTTTACCCTCTTGCTCTTTGTTTAATCATAGTTATAGTGTCTGGAGCCGTTGATTTCGCTAAGTTTTGCAGTTCACATCGCCTATTAGCTGTTGATGCACTGCCTGAAGCGAAGAATCTCATCGAACGTGATTATCAGACCATTATTGAGAAGCTGCAGGAAGAAGAGAAAGTGGCTCATCACGAGGCTGTTTCTGACTACAACAACATGGTCGAATATTACACAGTATGGGCTCATCAAATCAAGACTCCAATTGCATCCATGCGACTTCAACTTGAGCCTGAAGATACAGAACAGGCCAGAAAGCTTATGAGCGACCTGAACAGAATTGAGTCATATGTCGAAATGGTTCTCACCTTCCTTAGACTAGATTCAGACAGTAGCGACTACGTTATTAAAGAGCACAATCTGGACGAAATCATTCGACCAGCAGTACGTAAGTTTGCCAAGGATTTCATAAGCAAGAAACTGACTATGAATTACGAGCCAACTGGCTTCACGGTCCTTACTGACGAGAAGTGGCTTTCGTTCATAATAGAACAAATCATTTCCAACGCAGTTAAATACACGTCGGAAGGCGGCGTCAAAATCCATATGGATGAACCTGGGGTGCTTTGCATTGAAGATACGGGTATTGGAATCGCACCGGAAGATCTGCCGAGAATTTTCGAGAACGGATACACTGGATTTAACGGGCGCGAAGATAAACGCGCTAGCGGTATAGGCCTGTACCTTTGCAAGCGAATTGCAGGCAACTTAGGACACAAGATTACTGCCAAGTCTCAGCTAGGCCTTGGGACTACCTTAATTCTGGACCTGAACAAAAGTGACATAAATGTAAGAAATGAGTAAGCAGATTCAATGGAATGGATCTGCTTATGTTATTTATACTTGTACTATCTTAAGACAGAAAGGATGTACAAATATGAGTTTACTTGAAGCAAAAGGAATCAAGAAGATATACAAGACACGTTTTGGCGGGGCATCAGTCGAGGCTCTGAAGAACGTGAATTTCACAGTAGAGAAGGGCGAGTACGTTGCCATAATGGGCGAGTCTGGAAGCGGCAAGACTACTTTGCTTAATATTTTGGCGGCCCTTGACAAGGCTACTGAAGGCACTATCATTCTGGACGGCCGCGATCTGAGCAAAATCAAAGAGAAAGAAATCGCCAAGTTCCGCAGAGACAATCTTGGCTACGTGTTCCAGGATTTTAATCTGCTAGATACGTTCACTCTCGAAGATAACATTTATCTGCCACTGGTTTTGGCTGGCAAGAAACCAGACGAGATGCATCGTCGCCTTGATGCAATTGCTGGTCCTCTTGGAATCGACAAGCTTCTCAAGAAATATCCTTATGAAGTTTCTGGCGGTCAGAAGCAAAGAGCAGCGGTTGCTCGCGCACTGATTACAGGTCCACGCATCATTCTGGCCGATGAGCCAACTGGTGCTTTGGATTCTAAGTCCAGTGATGAACTGCTGCGACTTTTCACTAAGGTCAACAAAATGGGACAAACAATCCTCATGGTTACTCACTCGACCAAGGCAGCAAGCACAGCATCACGTGTTCTATTCATCAAGGACGGTATTGTGTTCCATCAGATTTATAGAGGAAACGCTACTGATCAGCAGATGTACCAGAAAATCAGCGATACTCTCACACTCCTGGCACAGGGAGGTGACAGATAATGAAGCTGGGTTTTTATCCAAAGATGGCGGCCGACGGTATGCACAAGAACGGTAAACTTTATACTCCATATTTCATCACCAGCATAATGATGGTGGCCGTTTACTATATCCTCAACTTCCTAGGATTCTCTGAAGTACTTTATGGGATCCCTGGTGGTCATACAGCGACTGATCTAATGGTACTGGGCTCTTACATAATGGCCCTTTTCGGATTAACCTTTCTCTTTTATACTCAGGCAACTCTGATAAAAGGTCGTAAGAAAGAATTCGGCCTCTACTCAATCCTGGGCATGAACAAGAAAAATATCAGTAGAATCATCTTGTGGGAAACTGCACTCACTTGGGCAATTGCGTTGTTTGGTGGCCTGTTAACGGGAATCGGATTATCAAAACTTGCTGAACTTACATTTTCCAGAATGATTACAGCTTCAACAAGTTATACATTCACCGTAAGCCAAATATCTGTGAAAATGACTATAGTTGTATTCACATTAATCTTCGTACTGCTTTATCTTAACTCGGTAAGACAGGTAAGATTCGCAAGTCCAATTGAACTGGTACGCGCTGACA
>JAGHTQ010000233.1 GCA_018065295.1 Candidatus Colimonas fimequi
ATAGCTGAGGTAGTCTCCGCCTACTCCGCCGAATTCCTTGCTGTAAGGAATGCCGAAGAATCCATACTTGTGAAGCTTCTTCAGAAGTTCAGCATCATAAATTTCTGTTTCGTCCATTTCTTCTGCTAATGGCTTGATTTCTTCTTCAGTGAACTTACGATACAGTTCCTGCTGGAGAAGATGTGTCTTTGATAATTTGAAATCCATTATTATTAAATCCTCCCGGGTTTATCTGTTCTTGAATTCTGCAGGTCTCTTTTCTACGAAAGCCTTCATGCCTTCAACTCTGTCTTCTGAAACGAAAGTGCTTGTGTATGACTCAGCTTCGAACTGTACGCCTGTCTTAAGATCGCACTGCATTCCGTTATTGATTGCTACCTTTGCCATCTTGATAGCTATAGGTGCCTTTGACATGATAGTCTTAGCAAGAGTTTCTGCTGCTTCCATCAGTTCTTCTGCAGGTACTACCTGGTCAACGAGGCCGATTCTGTAAGCTTCCTGTGCGTCGATCATTTCAGCGCTGTAGATAAGCTTCTTAGCCATGCCCTTACCAACCAGTCTAGGGAGTCTCTGAGTTCCGCCATAACCAGGGATGATGCCCAGGTTAACTTCAGGCTGACCGAACTTAGCCTTTTCTGAAGCGATTCTGATGTCGCAAGCCATGCTCAGTTCGTTACCGCCACCAAGAGCGAAACCGTTAACTGCAGCGATTACTGGCTTGTTGATAGTTTCGATGAGTTCCATAACCAGCTGGCCCTGGATAGTCATGTCTCTACCTTCAGTACCGTTAAGGTCTGACATCTGTGCAATATCTGCACCAGCAACGAATGATCTGCCAGCACCAGTGATGATTGCAACCTTAACTTCTTCGTCCTTATCGATAGCTCTGAATACGTTGTCCAGTTCTGTGAGAACGTCAGTGTTTAAAGCGTTGAGAGCCTTAGGTCTATTCATTGTAACGTATCCGATACCGTCTTTCTTTTCGAAAATAATGTTCTGATATTCCATCTTACACCTCATATTACTTTGAATAATCGTAAATACCCTTGCCTGACTTCATGCCAAGGTGACCTGCTCTAACCATTCTTCTCATGAGAGGAGCTGGTCTGTACTTAGGATCACCATATTCGTAGTAAAGAACGTCCATTACTGCCAGCATTACGTCCCAACCGATCATGTCGCCCAGTGCGAGAGGTCCCATTGGGTGGTTAAGGCCATACTTACAACCGTTGTCGATATCTTCAGCTGTACCAACGCCTTCTTCGAGCATGAATACTGCTTCGTTGATGAATGGGTCAACCAGTCTGTTTACGATGAAGCCGCCCTTGTCGATTGCCTTTACAGGAACCTTTTCCATTGTTTCACCAAGTTCAAGTGCAACCTGGTATGTTTCTTCTGAAGTAGCAAGACCCATAACGATCTCGAGCAGCTTCATAGCTGGAACTGGGTTGAAGAAGTGAGTTCCGATAACCTGTTCAGGTCTCTTAGTTGCTGCAGCGATTTCAGTAATAGGAAGTGATGAAGTGTTTGAAGCGAGAATTGCTTCTGGCTTACAAATTTCGTCTAACTTTCTGAAGATTCCAAGCTTGATTTCCTTGTTTTCTGATGCAGCTTCGATAACCATATCAACGTCAGCAGCATCTTCAAGGTTTGTTGAAGTAGTTAAGTTAGCCAGTGCAGCGTCCTTAGCTTCTTCTGTCATTCTGCCCTTAGCAACAGCCTTCTCAAGGCTCTTCTGAATCTTAGCATAACCTCTAGCAACGAATTCTTCGCTGATGTCGTTCATGATAACTTCGATTCCGTGAGTTGCAGCAGTCTGAGCGATTCCGGAGCCCATAGCTCCAGAACCTACTACATATAACTTTTTAACAGCCATTTCTGTTTTCCTCCGATTATATATATTCTCTGAGTTTAAAGTTTATTTTTGTAATTAGTGATTATTCGCAAAGTTCGAACATCATTGCCATAGCCTGGCCACCACCGATACACAGTGATGCGATACCGTACTTAACGTTTCTTCTGTGCATTTCTCTGATCAGAGTTAAGCTGATTCTTGCGCCTGTGCAACCTACAGCGTGACCAAGAGCAACAGCACCACCGTTAACGTTTACGATTTCAGGATCGATTCCAAGATCCTGTACGCAAGCGATTGCCTGTGCAGCGAATGCTTCGTTCAGTTCATAAAGACCAACCTGATCCTTGCCAATACCAGTCTTAGCCCACAGCTTTTCAACTGCGCTTACTGGAGCATAACCCATGATTGATGGGTGAAGAGCTGTTGATACAGCTGATACGTATCTTGCGATTGGCTTGTAGCCTAATTCTGCAGCCTTTTCTTCTGACATCATCAGCATTACGCATGAACCGTCGTTTACAGGTGAAGCGTTACCAGCAGTTACTCTACCAGTACCATCTGTCTTGAAGATTGGCTTCAGCTTAGCGAAGTTTTCGTACTTAGCGTCTTTTCTGTATGTTTCGTCATGATCGAAGATCATTTCCTTACCCTTAACCTTGTAAGTGATAGGAACGATATCGTTGTCATACTTACCTTCTGCCCATGCCTTCTCAGCGTTGTTGTGTGACTTAACTGAGAATTCGTCCATCATTTCTCTTGTGATACCACACTTGTCAGCTACGTTTTCAGCAGTAACGCCCATGTGATAGTTCATGAATGGGTCAACAAGACCATCGTGAAGCATTGAGTCTTCGATTCTGTCTGGTCCCATTCTGTATCCGAATCTTGCCTTTGGCAGGATGTAAGGGATAGCACTCATTGTTTCGCAACCACCAGCGATAACAACGTCGTTGTCACCAACCATGATTGACTGTGCAGCCAGCTGCATAGCCTTCATTGCTGTTGCGCAGTTCTTGTTAGGTGTGAATGCTGGAATAGTGTCAGGTAAACCTGCATAGATAGCACACTGTCTAGCTGGGTTAGCCTTAGTACCTGCCTGGAAGTGAGTACCGATGATGCATTCGTCGATTTCTGCAACGTCGATGCCAGTTCTTTCTACCAGAGCCTTAACACATTCACCACCATGAACTGGTGCTGGAATCTTGCTTAATGAACCGCCAAATACGCCTGTAGCTGTTCTTACGCCTTCTACGATTACTACGTTTCTCATAGTTAAATTGCCTCCTAATATCTTACACACTGAATATCTCTAATCGGTCCCGGGAACCCCCATACCCGGGACCATATATTTATATCCCTATATATCCCTAAATTAATCTTTATCTGTTACTTACAGCTGAACGTTAGCCAGATCGCAAGCGAGCTTTTCCTTAGCGTCGATGTTTGATTCTCTAGCGATCATGATCTTCATAGCTGCTGGTGAACCTGCGCCGTGCATTGATTCTGCCAGAGCTGTACCACCTGACATGTTTTCGAGCAGTCTAGCGATCTTAATTCTGTCTTCTGCCTTGTATTCTGGGTTAGCTGCGAAGAACTTTCTTACCCATGGACCAGTTACTTCTGAGTTCAGATCCCATTCGTGAGGCAGTGTAGCGATGAAACCACCAGCGATGTCGTGAGCCAGTCTTGAAATTTCGTACATGTTTCTTGTGCAGTTCAGCTTAACTTCGTTAGCCAGCAAAGTGTTTACATAGTATGAACCAGCTTCTACCTTGTAACCTTCATATGAGCAAGCCAGTGAGCAGCAGTACATAGTTTCAGCAAGGTGTACCATTTCAACGAGCTTATCCTTGATCTGGCTACCCTTTCTTGTACCGTTCATCTTAGCGATCAGTGAAGTTGCGCCGATGAGAACGTCTGAGTTACCAACCTTGCAGCCGCCATAGTTCTGTCTGTGATATGCAGCGAATCTAGCAACGTAGTCCTGAGCATATTCAACTTCTCCACACATGAATACTCTTTCCCATGGAACGAATACGTGGTCAAGAACTGTCAGAGTTTCGCCACCTACGATAGCGTATTCTGCGTTACCTGTATCGATGTCGCCCTGGAGTCTTCTCTGGTCGTTTGTCTGTCTGCCGAATACGTGTGAGATACCTTCTGCATCTACAGGAACTGCACATGCGATAGCCCAGTCTTCGTCTCCTGGAAGCAGGTTAGTTGTAGGCAGGATCAGCATTTCGTGTGAGTTAGCCATACCAGTCATGTGAGCCTTAGCACCACAGATAACAACGCCGTCTTCTCTCTTTTCAACTACGTGTGTGAAGAGGTCTGGGTCAGCCTGTCCTGATGGCTTCTTGCTTCTGTCGCCCTTAACGTCAGTCATAGCGCCTGCTACCATGAGGTCGTTTTCCTGAACGTAAGTCATCCACTTCTTGAATCTTTCGTGATATTCAGTACCGTGGTCCTTATCGATGTTGTATGTAGTGATGAATGTTGCGTTCATTGCGTCGAAACCTACGCATCTCTGGAAGCAAGTACCAGTCTTCTGAGCGATCATTCTCATCATCTTTACCTTGTTTACCAGGTCATCTACGCTCTGGTGGATGTGAGTGAATCTGTTAACCTTCTTGCCTGTCAGATGTGAAGTTGCAGTCATCAGGTTTTCGTACATTGGATCGCATGCCAGATCATATGTCATAGCTGCTGAATTTACATGTGGCTTAGTCATTGGATGTGAAACTACGTCTTCAATCAGTTCGCCCATGTAATAAAGTCTTGGATGTACTTTTCTTAAACTTTCTCTATACTCGTTACCGTTCATCATAATGCTTACTCTCCTTTGTAATTAATCCTTATGAACAATATTTAAAACTTATTAATATGAAACAAAATTTATTATCTGCAGAGGAAACCGCCATCTACATACAGAACCTGACCAGTTACATAGTCTGATGCTTCTGATGCGAGGTATACTGCTGCGCCTGCGAGATCGATAGGATCGCCGAACTTCTTCTGTGGGATTCTTGAGAACAGTTCTGCTACTCTCTTTTCGTCTTCGAACAGTGGAGCTGTCATTTCTGTCAGATAGTATCCAGGTCCGATTGCGTTTACGTTGATGCCATATTCAGCCCATTCACCAGCCATAGCCTTAGTGATCTGAACGATTGCGCCCTTTGCTGCGCAGTATGAAATCATGTTTGGAAGGCCAAGTTCACTTGTCAGTGATGCGATGTTGATAATCTTGCCCTTGATACCCTTTTCGATCATCTGTCTAGCTACTGCCTGACAGAGGAAGAATACGTACTTAAGCTGTGTATCCTGTACGATGTCCCAATCAGTTTCTGTGAAGTCTATTGCTGATACTCTCTTGTTAACGCCAGCGCCGTTGATAAGGATGTCAACCTGACCATAGATTTCACAAACCTTAGCAACCAGAGTGTTAATGTTTTCGATGCTTGTAATGTCTGCTGAAACACCGATTACGTTTTCGTTTCCTGTAGCTTCTGCGATTTTTGCTGCAGCTTCGTCGAGTACGTTCTGTCTTCTGCTTACGAGAACAACGTTAGCGCCTGCCTGTGCAAGGCCAGTTGACATTCCGAAGCCCAGACCAGTACCGCCACCAACAACGATTGCAGTCTTGCCCTTTAATGAAAAGTTCATGTTTGCCTCCCTTTAACATTGAGT
>JAGHTQ010000014.1 GCA_018065295.1 Candidatus Colimonas fimequi
ATAGCTGAGGTAGTCTCCGCCTACTCCGCCGAATTCCTTGCTGTAAGGAATGCCGAAGAATCCATACTTGTGAAGCTTCTTCAGAAGTTCAGCATCATAAACTTCTGTTTCATCCATTTCTTCTGCTAATGGCTTGATTTCTTCTTCAGTGAACTTACGATACAGTTCCTGCTGGAGAAGATGTGTCTTTGATAATTTGAAGTCCATTCTTTATCCTCCTAAAATTTTACTAACCATAGAAAGTCAATTTTCTAGTCTTCTTATTATAAAGAAAACTCACGTAAGTGTCAAGTACGTCACCTTTAGCCACGGGGCGATTTAAACTTAATTTAACCTTGCTTCAAGAAGCAATAAAAAAAGGCAGAGTCCATATGAGACTCTGCCCCTGTATCCATTGAAATTTCAACCTTTGCACGCGACGGAGAACTGTCAGAAAATTTAAACAAAACCCGTCAAATTCCCACCTGATTTTGCCACGTGTCGCCGCGCCCCTGCGCCCGCCCCTAAGCGGGGCAACTATAACGTCTATGACGTTACGTTAGGGTTTACTCCAGACTCTCAAGGTATGCCTTAGCCTCCTCAAGTTCCTCTTCAGAAAAGACTTTAAAGCCTGCTTCGCGAAGAAGCTGAGTAGTAATTCCCATTCCAGGCACTTTATTTCCAGAGAAAGTGCCGTCATAAATCAGCTTAACGCCGCATGAAGGACTCTTTTCTTTCATAATCGCGAAGGCAATGTCGTGTTCCTTGGCAAGTCTCAGTGCTTCAAGAGCGCCAGTAGTGTACTCGCCAGTCACATCTCTACCGTCACGTGAGACCACCTTGTCTCCCAGTCTCTGAGAGTCAACGCGAGGTGTTGGCAGGCCTCCGAAGACCTCTGGACACACAGTGATCAGTCTGCCCTCTTCCTTCCATCCTACAAAAATGGGATTAGTCTCCACCTTCTCCTTGCCGTCATATCTAACTATTCTGCCTCCGTGAAGGCATTCGCTAACTAAAATTTTCTTCATCATTTACCTCTTATTCCGAAAGCAATAACGCTGGCCAGAATTATTGCGCCGCCAATAAACGTACCGCCGTTAGGCATTTCTCCAAGTATGATCCCGCCTTCAATTGACGCAAGCACCGGTGTCACATACATGAAGTTTGTTACTTCTGTAAGCTTCTCTGCTCTTGCGAAAGCCTGAGACCATGTGAAATAGGCGATGGCACTAGCCGTAACTCCCAGGAAAATACATACGAAAATGGATGTACCTGACGCACTTTGCAATTCGCTTACCGCTCTTGGGGCGAACACCCACAGGAACAGTGCTCCGAAGCACATTGCGTAGGTTACGATCTCCACGGCGTTATATCCCATATGGGTCAGTTTCCTGTTGAGGAGATTATACCCAGCGAAGAGAATTACCGCCGATACTGTCCATAGAGCCCCTACGCCCATGGAGAAGTCTCCGTCCCAGAAGAGGAGAATACATACGCCTACGAAGGCTGTTCCCATGCAAAACCAGCCGAACCCCTTGAGCCTTTCGCCAAAAACCTTCCACGCTCCCAGAGCTGTGAAGGTAGGCGTAAGTGCCAGAATAAGGCTGGAAGTTGCTGATGTCAACGTCTGCATGCCTGTATTAAAAAATATCATGTACAGTGAAAATCCCATCATACCTTCAGCTGCGAAGAGTGCCAGATGGGACCTGCGAAATGGCTTCCTGATATGCATTGCCTTACCGATGGCAAGGAGGACTATAGCAGCCACGGTGCATCTTACTGCGCCGATGGTGAAGCTGCTCAGATCAACTGCTGCCACTTTAGTCAGGGGGAATGCCAGAGACCAGAATAATATGGTGATTGACGCGAAAACGTTCTTCATCACTTTATCATTCATAAGACTGGTTTATCCTCTCTATTCTATTCTTGAATTCAGCCACAACCTTAGGTGGATGAACTATCTTAACGTCAGGCCCCAGGCCTACAATCCAGCCGTAGAACTGGCCTGATACTGATACCTGCTGCTGAATCTGGAACTTATCGTCGTCTACCTTCATGATGATATTGTCAGTGCCGAATCTGTCAAGGATCGGGCCTATCATGTGGTTAGCGCATTCCAGAATAACGTTCTCTGTCTCGCCGCCGAACATGCCGAATGTCTTCTTAGCATAGCCTGCGATGTCGAAGTCGCTAAAGTTATCTCTGCCTTCGCGTGCCTTCTTAGTCAGCTTGATATTCTTCATCTTGTCAACACGATAGTGCTTAACAAGCTTAGTTCCCATTTCATATGCGATGAGATAGTAATTCTCATCATCCCATGTCAGCGCCCAAGGGCTTACTGTATAAGGCTTACCATCTCTCTTAGCCACCAGTTCCTTGTCGATTGTCCACGCATAGTAAGTGAACTGAATCTGAACATTGGCCAAGATAGCCTCGTGAATAGTGTCAACGTTGTAATAAATACCTTCGTTAGGTGTCTTGATTCTGTTGGCAACTACCACGTTACGCTGAAGCTGCTTAGCTTCGCTTTCGCTAGCCAGCTTCTCCAGTTTCTTGATGAGATCCTGTGATTTCTTATGAGTAATGAACTTAGATGCCTGCACTGCATCTACCAGCAGCTTAAGTTCAGGCAGCTCAAATTCCCTGCTAGCCACGTACCAGCCAGCCGGTTTCTCCTTGGTATAAAGGATGTCCATGCCCCACTCTGTGAGGGTTCCAATATCCGCATAGATACTCTTCCTGTCTGCCTTGATATCATATCCTTCCAGCATTTCACTGATATCAGCCACAGATATGCGGTGATCCTGGTCGCTCTTCTCCAGGAGCATCTGCATTATATAAAGAGTTCTAAGCTTGCTTCCTACAACCTTAGCCATAATTAATCCCCTTATTATTAGTCGTCTAAATCGTCGTCATCCACGTTAAAAATTCTATCGATTCTATCCTTCTCTTCAGCCTTCTGCTTCTGCATCATTGCCAGGAATGAGAATACGTTAAGACCGATAAGTGTAATACCTACAAGGCCCAGCAGATGGAACCATGAGTAGTTAATTCCAGCGTAAGCAACAGCTGCGATCATAACGATTGCTGCTACCATGCTCAGGTTACTCTTAGCCTTGTTTCTGTCGATGAAACTGCAACCAACTGCTACTACAGCTACGATAAGATATACTAATCCAAGACTCATTATTTATTCCTCCTTATTTCATTCATGTCGTCCATGAACTTGTTCACGCTCTTCATATTTGTTATCGGACGAACCCCTCTCTCCTTGATCAGGTATTCGTTGCCCTCTGATGTGTCCGTCATGTCGAAACCGCCAGGGTGTCTGTATGCACCCAGGAGTTTGCCCATTTCTTCTGCAAAGGCTACCGTTACCATCGTACCTTCATCAACTTGTGATTCTACTACAATGAGTCCTTCGCTCATTGCCGCCTGGAGTCTGTCTCTAGCTGCATAGAATTCATCGTCGGAAGGTGTGCCGTGGGCATACTCCGAAACGAGCAAGCCTCCGCCATCTACAATCCTCCCTGCTATCTGACGCTGTCTATCAGTTGGAATCTCAGTGATGGCATATGGCAGAATGGCGATTGTCTTACCGCCTCCACCAAGTGCACCCAGGTGTCCACCTGTATCGCATCCATCAGCCAGGCCGCTAACTACTACTTCTCCTGCCATCGCCAGCATGTTGCCGATGCCAATTGCCACGTCCATACCCTTCATAGTTACGGCTCTGGTTCCGATAACCGCTGAATGCTTCTCCGCATTGAGAAGCGAAACATCACCAAGTGCATATAACACCTTAGGCGGATTATCAATCCCCTTCAGCTTCTCAGGATAACCAGGATCATCTATTGTTATTGTCACTATTCCGGCTTCGTCGTGGATAGCCTGGATTTCTGGTTTTAAATTCATGTTTGCCACCATCTTCCTCTCCGTCCGTTATGGGGTCTGACCCCTGTACGGATTTTAATACAGGGGTCAGACCCCATATACATTATACCCCACACCCAGGGTTTCAGGCAATAAAAAAGGACTTCGAAAAGTCGAAGTCCTTTTAAAGTCCATTTTTTTGTTTAGCTTACTTGTTAGCTGCTGCTGCCTGCTGTGCTGCTACTTCTGCTGCGAAGTCTTCTTCCTTCTTCTCGATACCTTCGCCTACTTCGAATCTAACAACCTGTGCAATGCCCAGGCCCTTGCTTACTGATTCCAGATACTTAGCAACTGTCTGCTTACCGTCTTCAGCTCTTACATAAACCTGATCCAGGAGGCAGATGTCCTTAAGCTGCTTAGAAATTCTACCTTCAACCAGACCTGTGAAGATCTTGTTGCCTGAGATGTTTTCCTTGTCAGCTACTGCCAGACCTGCTAACTGAGCCTTACCTTCTTCTGAAATGAAGTTAGGCAGGTAGTTGAAGTTGAAGCCCTTGTCAGCTCTCTTCTCAGCCAGAATGTTAGTGTCTTCTTCGCCCCATACGCCATCAACAGCCTTGTCGAGCAGAGCGTTGAGGATTGGCTTAGGAAGTGAGAATGGATCGTTGAGAGCACTCTCAAGAGTGATAGTTCTCATCTTAGCCAGTTCGTCGTCTGAGATTTCGTTTCTGCTTACATACTGTGGGTTCATTGCAGCAACCTGCATAGCGATGTTAGTCAGAGCTGTCTTGATTTCGTCAGTAGCTTCTGTGTTACCAACTACTACAGCACCGATTCTGCCGCCGCCGTGAACGTATGAAGTGATAGCTTCACCTGAAACCTTAGCGATTCTTCTTACTGACATGTTTTCGCCGATCTTAGCGATCAGAGCTGTTAATGTGTCCTGAACTGTTGCGCCGTTCAGATCCATAGCCTTGAAGCTTTCAATGTCATCTGTTTCAGCTGTTAAAGCTAACTGAGCCAGATCTGCTACGAAGTTAACGAATTCTTCGTTCTTTGATACGAAGTCAGTTTCTGAGTTAACTTCTACGATTGCAGCTGTCTTGCCGTCTTCTGCGAAAGCAATCTTAACCAGACCTTCTGCAGCAACTCTGCCAGCCTTCTTAGCTGCCTTAGCCAGACCCTTTTCTCTTAAGAAATCTACTGCTGCTTCAATGTTACCTTCTGTTTCAACAAGTGCCTTCTTGCAATCCATCATGCCAGCGCCTGTCATTTCTCTTAATTCTTTTACCATTGCAGCTGTAATTGCCATGTTTATTTCCTCCTATTAACTATGAAATAGTCTTCTTCCAGTAGTGATTATTCAGCGTCTTCTACTGCTTCTACAGCTTCGCCTTCGTCAAAGCTTTCGCCCTGGTTAGCTTCGAGAACTGCATCTGCCATTGTGCCAGCGATCAGCTTAACGGCTCTGATAGCGTCGTCGTTTGCTGGGATGATGTAGTCAACGTCATCTGGGTCACAGTTAGTATCAACGATACCGATTACTGGGATACCGAGGATTCTAGCTTCCTTAACAGCGATCTTTTCCTTCTTAGGGTCTACGATGAAGATTGCGCCAGGCATTCCCTTCATGTCCTTGATGCCGCCGAGGAACTTCTCTAACTTCTCGAGTTCGTTTCTAAGACCGATTACTTCCTTCTTGCTCAGCTTTTCGAAAGTGCCGTCTTCTTCCATAGTCTTAATATCGTTCAGTCTCTTGATTCTGCCTGAGATAGTCTTGTAGTTAGTCAGCATGCCGCCCAGCCATCTCTGGTTTACGAAGTACTGTCCGCATCTGAGAGCCTCGTCTCTGATTGCAGCCTGAGCCTGCTTCTTAGTACCAACGAACAGGATTGGCTTGCCTGTTGCTGCAACTTCCTTCATGAAGTTGTAAGCTTCGTCAACCTTCTTAACTGTCTTCTGCAGGTCGATGATGTAGATTCCGTTTCTCTCTGTGAAGATGTATGGAGCCATCTTAGGGTTCCATCTTCTAGTCTGATGTCCGAAGTGTACACCTGCTTCAAGTAACTGTTTCATTGAAATTACTGCCATTTTGTTT
>JAGHTQ010000192.1 GCA_018065295.1 Candidatus Colimonas fimequi
AACTGTCCTCCTTATTATATATAGTATCATAAGACACACTAGCATCGAAATATCCTTCATCCTTAAGTATAGCTTCAACAGCCTGTGCTCGGAGACGAGGATTAATAGTGCTGATGTATTTCGGCTCAGACTTCAGATGATTCCACAACCAATGGCGGAAGCCGGTTTCCTTCTTCGGATATAATGCATTATAAGCCCATAATCCAATTGGCAATGGAGAAAGATGATAAGCTGAGCCGAAGAAAGAATTGGTTGGAGACACTTCAAGCGTCAGTCGCATTGCCTCATCGATGGCAGGATCAACAGTATCAGACGGATGACGGACGATGCTCTCAATACCCGTATAAAGGACCTCGTCTTCTGGGATATGAGCAGTAGTGCTGCACGATAAGGTGCAACACAGGAGAATTGAAACAGCTATGAGATCTCTCAGTCTTTTCATTCTTCAGTTACTTTTTCGTCTTCTACTTCTTCTATATTCTTAGCTTCAGCTTCTTCTTCAGCCCGTTGCATCTCACGAATAGAACTCATGATACGAGCTTGACGCGACTTGCTGGTAGGAATCAGCAAATGCTTGAACTTATAAGCAGATCTCTCCTGAGCATAACCGATGCCTGTCTCAAGAATTTCACCCTCGAACACAGACTCATAGTTATATCTGCGATAAAGCTTCAGATAATGAGTTCCGTCTTTCTTGATAAGCCATTCGAGCGACATATCGCCTAAACGAGCGCCATTACCCATTGACGGATCACCACCGCTAGAGACTCGGCCACCGATGGTCGCACGGAAACGATCATTGAAGAATCGCTGCGACACCTTGATAGAATAGTCGGTACGAGCACCACCAGTTTCACTACTATAGGTATCAATACCCAAGTCGACATCGGTATTCTTGAGACTAGACCCAAGAATCTGATCCATCTGACGGTTGAGGACTGAGTTAAGAGCCGCATTTGCCGCACCAATACCCATTCCACTCGATGAAGCAGGTCCCAGATAGGTCTGAGCTACGAGCAGCATCAAAGCGGCCTTACTACGCTCCTCTTCGGTCATCGATTCAATTTCAGAATTGATAGTTCCATCATCAGGCGCTGAACAGGTAAACGATATATCAAGAGCATCAAGCGTTCCTGTAATATTGATGGTGACAACGAAATTGACCAGACGAGAACCCTGTGCATCTTCAACAGAAGTACGCACGTTCTCACTCGCCTGAAGGTTGATGGTTGGAGCTCCTGGTGGATTACCATTCCAACTGACCATACTACTATTAAGGATGTTGAATTTCTTAGTCATTGGCAGAATCGGCAATTTATAATCTACCGAACCACTAGTGACATCATAAACACCACTCATGGTTATCATGCCATCCGCTGCCGACTGCATCAGTAACGGACCACCACCCACAATCGTTACATGGTTGTTATCCGTTCCTGGCAGATATGCGTTGACTTTCACATCCTTGTCAATATCTATCTTGAGTTCCATGGTCAGACCTTCATCAGCGACATCGACCAATGGCATTTTATCCGCATGAGCCAACTCGCGGTCCATCTGGCGGAAGCTGACGAATTCCACCAGCTGATCCACCTTACTCGTTGTCTGGAGAGGGTCATCCTGCAGATAATAATTCAGATTCGTTCCGGAAAGCACTTGTAGCTTACCATTAACATCGAGTTTTGAGGCCTTACCCTTCACACGGATATCCGTTGAGATTGGCAAGCGTCCATAGATATACTGATCTTTCAGACGTAATCGCTGACTATCAATAATACGGACATTGTCACCAGAGATTCTCAGGTCAATCAGCGGGTCAGATAAACTCTTTCGCATGTCAACGGAACCTCGTAATGTCAAAGGGTTCTTGTTTGCGCAATATAGTTGATAATTCTGGAATGTAAGACGATTATTCAGCACACGCATCGTATCTGACGGCAATTTCAGGATAGCATCCATATCCGAGATATTCACATGAGAATCATGCATAGACAGATGTGCATTCATACGAGCCGTATCGAAATTCTTGCCTCGTAAAGACAATTGTCCAGAGGTAGTTCCTGCCAGATTAATATTCGATGGCAAGAAAAGATTAGCCAGTGGCAATGGAAGCTCTGTGATATCCGCCTTAAGATTAACAGTGTCTGCCAAGGCTGCTGTGAGTTGCATCTTAATGATATCGTCAATGGTGAGCAGACCAGTCATATCCCGGCGGCTATGAGCCATCTGAACCCTTCCGTCATAAGCTAACGTATCAGCCTTATATTCGCCCAGATGGAAGGTCTTGATTCCAGCTCTGAGCTGTCCTCCTAGGCTATCAGGATAAAGGTCGGCCATAGCTGTCATATTCAGTTTACCGCCAATACTTCCATCCCACTTAATGGCATTTGACACATTGTTCAGATCAAGATTCTGCAGACGAACAAGCATCTGATTACCGATCTCACGATTCTTTGCCTTTCGGGTATATATATCTAAGGTCATGCCCCCAGGACCGGTCATCAATACCTTGGCCGAACTATTGGTTTTCTGCTCTTCCTTAGCATCACGATACTGCATCAGG
>JAGHTQ010000069.1 GCA_018065295.1 Candidatus Colimonas fimequi
GGCCAGACTGCATGGGGCGAACCGATTGAAGAAAAGACTGTAGTTACCGACGACGAAGGCGTTGCCGACTTCGGTCAGCTGGCGCCAGGTAACTATGTGGCTGAAGAAGTGGACGTGGATCTGGAGAAGTATCTGCCAGTGGCACCGCAAAGCTTCACTATCACAGGCGATGAAGAGGATGGTCAGATTATTGAACTGAATTTCGAAAACAAGCCTATTGATAGTCTTGAAATCAGCAAGCAGGATGGCACAACTGGTGAGGAACTTCCAGGCGCCAAGCTGCTCCTTACTGACAAAGAAACCGGCGAAATTATCGACCAGTGGACGTCAACTGAAACTCCACATATGGTTAGCGGACTTGAGTTTGGCAGAGTAGTAATTCTTAGGGAAACACTTCCGCCAGAAGGTTTCGCTACAGCCAGCGAAGTAGAAATCACAGTTGGTTCTCAGGAAAAGGTTGTAATGGTAGACGAGCTGACGCAGGTGGTTATCAGCAAGCAGGATGCTGCGGGAAGTGAGGAACTTGAGGGCGCAAGTCTTAGGGTAATTGATCCGGTAACCATGGAGGTTATGGACGAGTGGATTTCTGGCGGCGAGCCTCATATGATTGAAGGATTAGTTGAAGGCAAAGAGTACACCCTCATTGAGGACCAGGCGCCAATCGGATATCGAATTGCTAAATCTATTAATTTCACAGTAGGCGTAGATAGTGAGGTGGTAATGGTTGATGAACATGTTTCAGGTGTTGAGACTGGTGACTTTAATTATATCCTGCCATTATTTGTGCTTGCAGTACTGGCCGCAGGCGTAATGGCGGCAGCTGCAATAAGACGCAGATGGCGCCGTGATGCGTAGCGGAGCGCGCCAGCGCGGAGCGGCAGGAGGCGAGTGGCGTGGCCGAAAGGCGAGCCACGAGCGAAGGGGCGGCGCCAGCGAAGCCAGCGCCGCAGAAAGAGCGCTCACAAGGGCAAGCCTGCTGGTGCTGCTGGCAGTGATTATGATATCGACGGCTTTTGCGTTTAATACCTATCAGCAGCAAAAGGCGTACGAGGAGCTGAGGCAGCTGCCAGCGGTTAAAGGGCTGGCGACGGATGAAGGCGTAATAAGCGCCGAGTACGTGACCCTTTGGGAGATGAATCACCACGTAATTGGCTGGGTGGAAGTGACGGGGACGAAGATCGACTACCCAGTCATGTGGACGCCGGCAGATCCTGAGCATTACCTTAGGCGTGATTTTCGCGGCAAAGCTAGCCGGGGCGGAACGCCTCTCATGAGCGCTGGTTCAAGTATCTTTGAGCCTACGTCCAACTGGCTAATCTACGGTCATAACATGTTTGACGGGACCATGTTTCATGACCTGGTTAAGTACAAGGATGAGTCTTTTTATAAGACTCATCCTACTATTCGTTTTGACACAATTTACGAAGGTGGCAAAGGCACGTACCAGGTCATCGCAGTCGTCAAAGCCCGCCAGGGCGGCGAAGCCTCCCATGCAAAAACCGACGAAGCCAGCGAAAACACACTACGAGGATTCGACTACGAACAGTTCGCAGGGGTGAGCGATCAGGTAAACTTTGCGCGATACGTGGATGAAGTCAAAGCACGTTCACTCTACGACACAGGTCACACAGCCGTATTCGGCGACCAGCTAATCACGCTGTCCACATGCGAGTACAGCCAGAAATACGGCAGACTATATGTTGTTGCCGTGCGAGTGTACGAGAATTAGAACAGGGGTCAGACCCCATAAGGGAGGAGTTGAAGAACTATGGAAAATGTGTTACATTGTTATTACAGAACGGGAGGTGATCTCATGAGTAGTACAACAGTAACATTTAGAACAGATTCTGAACTTAAGAAAGAAGCGGGCGAATTATTTGAATCCATGGGATTAAATTTAAGCGCAGCGCTAAATATGTTTATGAAGCAGGCGGTCAAAGACCAACGTTTCCCTTTCGCAGTTGAGACTGAATTCGTACCAGACGTAAGTGGAATAGGTGACTTCAGACATACTTATCCAGAGGGTTTCTTCGATTTGTTTGGATCTGGTAAGGATTTAGACATAGACGTAGAGATGATAGATGAGGGATTTGTTGAGAAAAGAGAAGAATAATGAAATATTATCTGGATACAAACATTATTATTTACCTTGTGAAGGGGAAGCATCCCGCGATTCAGGAGCACTTGAGACATATACCGTTGCATTCTATTGGGGTTCCTTCGATGGTACTCGCAGAGATTGAATACGGCGTACAAAAGAGCAATAACTATATCAAGACGAAGACTAAATATAGCGCATACACAAATCTGTTCAGCTCTGCATCTTTTAGCAAAAAAGCAGCAATGTACTATGGCCAAATACGAGGATATCTTGAGAAAAAGGGTACACCTATAGGCCACAACGATATGATAATCGCAGCCACAGTACTGGCTGAAGACGGAGTGCTGGTAACGCACAACGTGAAAGAATTCTCGCGCATTCCTATATTGCGAGTCGTAGACTGGACAGAAGGCAACACAATAAATTAATGGTGACCATATGAGAAACATTCAAGTAACAGAATACTGCAGACACATAATGGAACTTCAGGTTGAAGAAGGCGACGTGTGCATCGACGCCACCGTTGGCAACGGCCATGACACCGTGCATCTTGCGAAGCTGGTGGGAGAGACAGGTACAGTCCATGGATTTGACATTCAGCAGGCAGCAATCGATGCCACTATGCAAAGGGTACAAGAA
>JAGHTQ010000194.1 GCA_018065295.1 Candidatus Colimonas fimequi
GCCTTCTTGATAACCTTCAGGCCGCTTCTTCTCTTAGGAGCTTCTTCTTCCTTCTTAGCTGCCGCTTCAGCTTCTGCCTTAGCCTTAGCTGCTGCTTCTTCAGCTGCCTTTGCTGCTGCCTCTGCTTCTGCTTTAGCCTTAGCTGCTGCTTCTGCTTCAGCCTGCGCCTTAGCGTCTGCGTCTGCCTTAGCCTTTGCTGCCGCTTCAGCCTCTGCCTTTGCTGCTGCTTCTACCGCTTCACGAGCCTTAGCTTCTTCAGCTGCCTTTGCTGCTGCTTCTGCTTCAGCCGCTTCTCTAGCGATTCTCTTCTCAAGCATTTCCTTTGATACCTTAGGCTTGCCTGCTGGTGCTGGAGCTGGTGCTCTGCCTTCAAGGTCCTTGTTTGCTACTGGCTTACCAACTGGTGGCTTAACGTTTGCTGCCTTAGTTGTTCTTGCGCCTGCAGTAACTGTAGCTGCCTTAGTTGTTCTCTTAACAGGGAGCGGAATGTTTGCTGCCTTAGTTGTCTTAGCACCTGTAGCTGCCTTAGTTTCTTCAGCTGCCTTCTTAGGTGTTACCTTAACCAGCTTAGTTCCCTGCTTCTTACCACTTCTCATAATTGTATTCTTAACGGCTGTTGCGTCCATGTCGCTCATGTCGTCTGACAGGTCGCTTACCTTAACTCCCATTGAAATAGCTTTCTCCAGGACGTCGTTACCAGCCATGTTAAGTTCTTTTGCTAAATCTTTAACTTTCATGTATTGGCTTCCTCCTTACTTCGATTCTGATTTCGCTTCTTTGAGAATTGCTTCTGCGAAGCCTTTATCGCATATTCCGAAGACGCTTCTGTCACTGGCGCCAACTGCCTTTGACATTTCTTCGATGGTGCCCATCTTGATGAAAGGTACATCTGCGCGTCTTATTTCTTTCATGATTTTTTTCTCACTGTTCTCTGAGATATCTTCTGCCAGTATCATGAGCTTCACCTTGCCCTTACCAAGTTCAAAGGTACATGTGCCCACTCCGCTGATCAGCTTACCAGCCTTCCTGGCAAACCCCAGATAACTAATTATCTTTTTGTTCATGCTCTTTCAGCTCCTGAAAAACTCTGTCCAGCACTTCCTCTGAAATTTCGGCATCGAAATTTCTCTGAAGGGCGCGCTTCTTTCTAGCCAGCTGCATACACCCTGCATCTTTGCAAAGGTATACGCCTCTACCCTTAGCACGTCCGCTTGGATCAACAGTTATTTCGTTCTCATAGTACGCGATTCTGATAAGTTCGTTCTTAGGTTTTGATTCCATGCATCCAACGCATCTTCTCATTGGAATTTTCTTTGTCTTCAAACTTATCGCCCCTATCTTTCTTCTACTTCTACGATTTCGTCTTCATAGTCATCATACTCGTCATCATAATCGTCGAATTCTTCGTCACCGAAGTACTGAGTATGGCTCTTAATATCTATCTTCCATCCGCAAAGCTTTGCTGCCAGTCTTACGTTCTGACCTTCCTTACCGATTGCCAGTGAAAGCTGATAATCAGGAACTACTACTGTAGCTGCCTTCTCATCTTCGTCAGCGATTACTTCTTCTGCCTTAGCTGGGCTAAGTACGTTCTTGATCAGGATTCTTGGATCTTCATCCCATGTAGTGATGTCGATCTTTTCGCCGAAGAGTTCATCAACGATGTTTCTAACTCTTGAGCCGCCTGTACCAACGCATGCGCCAACTGGATCTACGTTTTCGTCTTCTGTGTAAACAGCGATCTTAGTTCTTGAACCTGCTTCTCTAGCAATGCTCTTGATTACTACTGTGCCGTCTTCGATTTCTGGAACTTCCAGTTCGAAAAGTCTTTCAACGAATCCAGGATGAGTTCTTGACAGGAAAATCTGTGGGCCCTTAGTGCTCTTACGAACGTCCATGATGTAAGCCTTGATTCTGTCGTTAACTCTGTATCTTTCGTTCTTAGTTCTTTCGCCTGCTACCAGGATACCTTCAGTGTTGCCGATGTTAACGAAGATTGTTTCGTTGCTGATTCTCTGAACTACGCCAGTGATCAGTTCGCCCTGTCTGTCGATGTAGTTATCGAAGATCATGCCTCTCTCAGCTTCTCTGATTCTCTGTACTACTACCTGCTTAGCAGTCTGTGCAGCGATTCTGCCGAAGTCTCTAGGTGTTACCTGATATTCAACAACGTCGCCAACCTGATATCTATAGTCGATTTCCAGAGCTTCTTCAAGTGAGATCTCTGTGAATTCGTCTTCTACTTCTTCTACTACGTCCTTTCTCATGAGAACGTCAACATCACCAGTTTCTCTGTCGATTGTTACTCTTACGTTCTGTGAAGTTCCGTAGTTCTTCTTGTACGCTGATACCAGTGCAGATTCGATTGCATCGATAAGGACTTCCTTGGAAATGCCTTTTTCCTTTACCAGGTCAGCTACTGCGAGCATAAATTCGTTGCCCTTTGCCATTTAATTTACCTCCTTCGTTTGCTGGGGTCCGCTCCTTAAACTAGTTTTCATACAAGGTCTGACCCCTATTAAATTTAAAATATAACCGCGAGCCTAGTCTTCGCGATTTCTTCCATAGTTAAGTTCCACTCTTTGCCCTTCTCGTCAGTAACAACGATTGTCTGTGCTTCTGCATCGTGTGCAGTGAGTGTACCCTGAATATTCTTTGTTCCGTCCTTACCCTTATAGAGCTTAACTTCAACTTCCTTACCAACGTAACGAGTGTAGTGCTCAGGCTTAACCAGAACTCTATCCATACCTGGCGAAGAAACCTCAAGATAGTATTCCTTCTCGATTGGATCTTCTTCATCTAATCTTTCACTTAAGAATCTGCTTACCTTCTCACAGTCCTCAGTGTTGATATATCCCTCTTCTTCAGGCTTATCAATATACACTCTCAGGAACCAGTCTTTACCTTCTTTGATAAACTCACTGTTATAAAGTTCTAATCCCTCAGCTGCCAGAAAGTCACTAAGCATACCCTCTACTATTTCGGTTATCTTCTGCTTCGCCATTATGACTCCTTTCACATTAACCAAATTACCATTACGGGGTCTGACCCCGGTTCGAAAATCAATACATGAGCCTGACCCTTCACCCACCAAGTGGCATAAAGAAAGACTGGGCATTACCCAGTCTTGCTCAAATCTATTCTTTTCGCACAACTATACTACCACACGAAGCCAGCCCTTGCAAGGCTTTTCCCTTGATTTTTCAACCTTTTTCAGTAATTCACCCCTAATTATCAGGTTCGCCCTGATAGTGATTGAAATTATCAACATAATGAAAAAGAAGTAACCGCCAACAACCCAAACAAAGTGCGATTACTTCAAACTTCATGTTTAGGCCAACCGTCTATCATCACAACCATTGATTATAACCAGCACTTACCATTGAACATATGTTCGCGTTTTGTTATAATTATATTGTGCTACCAGACATACGGTAGGCGGTTGGCCACACCCGTTATTTCTGCAATTACGGTGAAAAATCCGAATCGCATAATACGGAGGTGGTAAGTATTTCGACTTATGAAGAACTATCGATTATTATTGGGTTCGCCCTGATAGTGATTGAAATTATCAACATAATGAAAAAGAAGTAACCGCCAACAACCTCGAAACAACGGCGATTACTTCAAAATTCGCTCGGGCCAACCGTCTATCGGTAGCACTTTTGTTATATCTATTTTAACCTCATCACCCATCAATGTCAAACTCCATAGATCATGACTAGCATTTAATGAAAAAATGCAACTTTATCAAATCCCATCCCATCCAGCATCTTCCCCCAGTATCAACACAAGAAATTTTCTCAACAAAATGCAATATCCAAAATTCACTCACCACTGAGCATCCTATCCAACTAATCAAGCTCAGATTAATTAAAATCTCACACCCAGAAAATGCTATTTCACCACATCCCAGGAGACAAACCTAGCAAAACTCACTCTCCTAATCCATGCATTTCACCGGTCCACCCTTCGCATCCTTTGCAGTTAAACCTCGACCGTTGAAGAAACAGCTCCAAACAAGCAATTTCAAAGCAAAAACACCCCAAAATCCACCTCAAACTGCACTAATTTCAAAATTCCTTCAACGGTTCCCTCCAGATTTCAACGCTCCTACAATTCCACTCGGTGAAACTCACCTTCTCACAACTCATTCTCACGACTCACAGCTACAACTCACAGCTCACAGCTCCACCTCGCACTCCCGCGCACACCCCTACTCCCCACTTAGGAATTGGAGCCACGGCTCAAATTCCTGGGTTCAAGGGGCGTACTTGCCAGCTGCCCTTGGCGGGAGCCTTGTCAATGGGCGCAGATCCAAACTACTAAGGCGCCGGCGGAGCCGCCGAAGGCCATTGATGAGGCTCCCGCCAGGGGTATAATCGCGCCAGCCCCTGAACACAAAGAAAAGACCGCGCCAGCGCGGTCTTCTCCTTTTTATTACCAAACTATTAATCCAAACTATCCAGCCAAGTTTAGAACATATCCAAAAGTGAAATCTGCGCAGTCTCAGGAAGTCCTTCCAGTACGCCATGGGCGCGGAGCTCTTCGATACATGTCTTGTTGACACGGCCGCGATCTGCGATTTCTTCTACTGTTTCGTATGGATGCTCGTTGTAGGCTGCTGCGAAGGAACGAGCTGCGCCTTCGCCCATGCCGCTGATTGCTACGAATGGTAGGAGCACCTTGTCGTCGTGGATTCCGAACTTGGTTGCATCGGAGAGTCCAAGGCGAGCTGGGTGGAATTCGTAGCCACGAGCGTACATCTCGATGGCTGCTTCAAGAACGATGATTTCTTCTTCTTCCTTCTTGGAAGCATCCTTGCCCTTGGCAAGGATTTCATTATAGCGATCCTTGACCGCATCGTATCCTGCAAGGATTACCTTCTCGTCGAAGTTGGCAACCTTGGCAGTAAAGTATGTCGCATAGTATGCCAAAGGATAGTACACCTTGTAGTATGCAATACGCGCACTCATCATTGTGTATGCTACCGCGTGAGCACGCGGGAACATGTACTTGATCTTTTTGCACGATTCAATGTACCACTCGGGAACATCGTGCTCGATCATAGTTGCCTCTTCCTCTTCGGTGAGACCCTTACCCTTACGAACGTGCTCCATGATCCAGAAGGCGTCGTTGTCATCAAGCTGCTTCTTACGCAAATAGTTCATGATGTCGTCTCGGGTTGCGATGGCTTCACGCATGGTTGTGATACCGTCACGGATAAGGTCCTGGGCGTTGCCCAGCCATACGTCGGTACCGTGGGAAAGGCCCGAAATACGAACCAGTTCTTCGAAGGATGTTGGGTGAATATCATCCAGCATCTGACGTACGAACTTGGTGCCGAATTCAGGGATGCCGAAGGAACCGTGTACGAACATGTAGTCAGGATCCTTGATATCCAGGCCCTCAGTTCCGATGAAGATAGTCATTACCTTGTCGTCTCTGATTGGCACATCGTTAGGGTCAACTCCAGTCAGGTCCTGCAGCTGACGGATCATTGTCGGAGCATCGTGGCCCAGAATATCCAGCTTGAGCAGGTTCTTGTCGATGGAGTGATAATCGAAATGTGTTGTGATGAATTCCGAAGTAACGTCGTTAGCCGGGTGCTGGATTGGACAGAATTCGTAGATGCTTCTGTCACGAGGCACGATGATAACGCCGCCTGGGTGCTGGCCGCTTGTACGGCGCACGCCTTCGCAGCTGCTCGACAGTCTATCAAGCTCGAACTTGTTGACAGTCTTGCCACGCTCTTCGAAATATTTAGCAACGTATCCGAATGCAGTCTTGTCCTTGATGGTACCGATGGTACCAGCCTTGAATACGTTCTCAGGTCCAAAGATTTCTTCTACATACTTCTGTGCACGGCTCTGGTATTCGCCGGCGAAGTTAAGGTCGATATCAGGTTCCTTATCGGCTTTGAACCCCAGGAATGTCTGGAAAGGAATCTTGAACCCTTCTTTCTTATACGGCGTGCCGCATTTCGGACAAATCTTGTCCGGCATGTCAACGCCGCAGTCGTATTCGATGGTGTCGCCCCACTCCATATTTTTGCACTCAGGGTTCGGGCAAAGGTAGTGCGGCTCAAGAGGATTTACCTCTGTAATTCCCGACATTGTGGCCGCAAAAGATGAACCTACGGATCCTCGTGAACCTACCAGGTATCCGTCGCTGAGGCTCTTCTTAACGAGGAGTTCAGCGGAACGGTACATTACCGCATAGCCGTTGTCGATAATTGAGTTCAGCTCGATGTCAAGACGGTCACGGATTTCCTGTGGGAGTGGTGAGCCGTACATGTTGGCTGCACGCTCTTCGCAGGCCTGACGCAGGTCTTCCTCTGCGCCCTCAATCTTAGGCGGACATTTGTCCGGTGAAATTGGCTCTGTGTCCTCGATCCAGCTGGCAACCAGGTTGGTGTTTTTGATTACGACTTCGTAGCACTTCTCTTCGCCAAGGTATGCGAATTCTTCCATCATCTCGTCGGTAGTTCTGAAGTAAAGTCCTTCGTCGTTATCAACGTCCTTGAAGCCCATGCCGGCCATGAGGATACGTCTATATAGAGCTTCCTCTGGGTCGAAGTAGTGAGCGTCGCATGTTGCAACGACCGGCTTACCGTATTTCTCGCCCAGGTCGCAAATGTATCTGTTTATGTCTTTCAGTTCCTCTTCGTTCTTAACGGCGCCGCTTCTGATCTTGAATCGGTTGTTAATGAGAGGCTGAATTTCAAGGTAGTCATAGAAATTAACAAGGCGCTCGATCTCGGCGTCGTCGGCCTTGGCCATGATTGCCTTGTATAATTCGCCCGCTTCGCAGGCTGATCCTACGATGAGTCCCTCGCGGTATTTCGTCAAAATTGACTTCGGAATACGAGGTCTCTTGTAGTAGTAGTCCAGGTGTGAGAATGAAACCAGCTTGTACAGGTTCATCATGCCCGTACGGTTCTGCGCAAAAATAATAACGTGGCTAGTTCCCTGCTCCTTATACCTGATACTGCCGTCGGCATTGATCAGGTCTTTGTCTTCTAAGAGGTAGCCCTCTACTCCGTAGAGGACCTTGATGTCTCCGCGGGCGTGGGCTGCATCCGGGAATGCCTGAACTACGCCGTGGTCAGTGATGGCAACGGCTGGGTGGCCCCACTTCTCCGCTGTCTTGACCATTCTCTTAGTATCGTTGAGGCCATCCATGGCGCTCATCTTAGTGTGGGCGTGAAGCTCAACACGCTTTTCTGGATACTTGTCCTTGCGGACCTTTTTCTCCATTTTCTCAAGGCTGTCTGCCATGATAGTTACGCAGTTGT
>JAGHTQ010000072.1 GCA_018065295.1 Candidatus Colimonas fimequi
GCGTAACTGTAACAGTTGACGAAACAGTAGTAGCTGAAGGTATCGACGCTGATACATACACTAAGGAATTCACTCCAGAAAACGTAATCGTAACAGGAGCAAAGAACTACGACGTAACAGTTAAGGTAACTAAGCCAGTTGTTGAAATCATCAACAAGGCACCACTGAACATCGAAGTAGCTGGTACAACAAAGCATGACACATATGATGGCAAGGAACACAGCAACACAGAAGTAACTGTAAGCCAGCTGCCAGAAGGTGTAAGCGTAACAACTAAGGATACAGTAGTAGCAAAGGGTATCGACGCTGATACATATACATACAACTTCACACCTGAAGAAGTTGTTGTAACAGGCGCAGATAACTATGACGTAACAGTTAAGGTAACTGCACCAGTTGTTGAGATCATCGACAAGAAGGCCGTTGAAATCTTTGTAGGCGGTACAACTAAGACTGATACTTACGACGGTCAGAAGCACAGCAACACTGAAATCACAGTTGACAAGGCTCCAGAAGGAGTAGTAGTAACAGTTGATGAAACAGTAGTAGCTGAAGGTATCAATGCTGATACATACACTAAGGAATTCACTCCTGCAAACGTAATCGTAACAGGAGCAGAAAACTACGATGTTACAGTAACAGTAACTAAGCCAATGGTAGAAATTATCAACAAGGCTCCTCTTACAATCACTGTAGCAGGTACAACTAAGACTGATGTTTACGATGGTAAGGAACACAGCAATACAGAAGTAACTGTAAGCCAGCTTCCAGAAGGCGTAAGCGTAACAACTAAGGACACAGTAGTAGCAAAGGGTATCGATGCTGATACATATACATATAACTTCACACCTGAAGAAGTTGTTGTAGCAGGCGCAGACAACTACGACGTAACAGTTGAAGTAACTGCACCAGTAGTAGAAATCATCACTAAGAAGCCTATTACTGTTGAAGTTAACGGTACAACTAAGACTGCTGTATACGACGGCGAAGCTCACAGCAACAGCGAAGTAGTATACGGCGACATGCCAGAAGGCGTAGCAGTAACTCTTAACGAAGGTGTTAAGGCAGAAGGCATTGACGCTGACACTTACACAAGAAATCTCACAGCAGAAGATTTCACTGTAGTATCAGCAAACTATGATGTAACTCTGGCAATCGGCGATCCAATCGTTCAGACTATTACACCTCAGAAGATTACTGTAAGCGACAGCGGCGAACTGCCATATAACGGTGAAGTACAGACTCTGACAATTCCTGCTGAGAAGGCAAATGGCGTAGTTAGCGGTGAAACTCTGACTCTGACAGATGCAGGCATCAGCGGCCAGAATGCTGGTACATACACAGACGTTAACAAGTATTCATGGAGCGTAGCT
The DNA here is from genome assembly GCA_018065295.1 of Candidatus Colimonas fimequi. Classification (GTDB taxonomy): domain Bacteria; phylum Bacillota; class Clostridia; order Peptostreptococcales; family Anaerovoracaceae; genus Lentihominibacter; species Lentihominibacter fimequi. The sequence continues at coordinate 1,374 of JAGHTQ010000072.1, forward strand.
AAGGCTGACGGCAGCGATTCAACTGGTAACTACACAATCGAAGTTACTGGTCAGCTGGTAATCACTCCACTGCCAATTACAATCACTGCAGATTTCGCTAGCAAGTACGAAGGTGACGCAGATCCAGAATTCACTGGTAGCATCACTGAAGGCGAACTGGTTGACGAAAACGACCTGGGCGAAATCAAGTACTACAGAACTAACGACGACGAAGAACAGGGTACATACGTAGACGTAATCACTGCTGAGTACACTCCAAATGATAACTACGTAGTAACAGTTGTTCCTAACACATTCGTAATCGAAGATGCTCGTGAACGAATGGTAGAAGTTCTGGTAACTTACAAGGTTGTAAACGGTTCATGGAACAAGGGCGGTAAGCAGGACATCGTTCACACTTACAACATTAAGATCAAGGATATAGTTAAGTTGACTCCTCCAGCTGTAGGTGACCGCCCAGATGCTGGCTATAAGGCTGGTTCATGGGATGCAGTTATTCCTGAAACAATCACTGGTGACAGCACAGACTTAGTATTCACTTACACTTACGTTCCTAAGAAGGGCGGCGGTGGCGACGGCGATGATAATGATAAGGATGACAGCCCTAAGACAGGTGATGATACTCCTGTTGGACTGCTGGCAGCACTCATGCTTTCATCAGCATTCGGCCTCGGCTTCTCACTCTTCAGAAGAAGAGAACAGGAATAAGAGGGTAATCACGGTTACATAGCAGGGTTACATTGTAACCAAAATTTGGGAATCGTGTAACGTTACAAAAATGTTACACGGGCCCAAAGAAAATTTGTCGTGAATCCTTCATGGTAACCGGCATGTAACTAAGCAAAGATATAATGTGAACATAGATAAGTACTGAACACATATATAACGAGAGAAGAGACTGAAGTTTTCGGTCTCTTTTTTCTTTGTGTAAAAATTATTAGCACTCTCACTCGGTGAGTGCCAAAAAAGTGTTGACTTTCATAAATCCCAGGACTACAATTGCGGTGAAGGGGATAAGAAAACTGGATTAACGGGAGGTAAACACTCATGAACATGGAGAAACTTACACAGAATACACAGAATGCACTTTTGGATTGCCAGAACATCGCAATCCAGATGGGGCACCAGCAGGTTGATGGTGAGCACATTCATCTGGCACTTATCAGACAGCAGGATGGACTTATTCCTAAGCTGCTCACATATATGGAAGTTAACCCTAAGGACGTGGATAGAGCCCTGCAGGCAGAGCTTGACAAGCTTCCTAAGGTGGCTGGCAGCGGCGCTGGTGATGGCATTTATCCGACAAGAAGATTTAATCAGATCATCATGGAGGCGGAGAAGATCGCTGGCCAGATGAAGGATGAATACATTAGCGTAGAACACTTCTATTTGGCTTTCTTAGGCGAGAACGGTACGCCATCGGCTAATATACTGAGAAAATATAATATCACGCGAGACAGGTTCCTGGAGGCGCTGAACAAGGTGAGAGGAAATCAGAGAGTAACAAGCAGCAATCCTGAAGATGGATATGATGCACTTAATAAATACGGCAGAGATCTGGTAGAGATGGCAAGAGACGGTAAGCTTGACCCTGTTATCGGAAGAGACGCAGAGATAAGACATACTATCCAGATCTTAAGCAGAAGAACTAAGAACAATCCGGTTCTCATCGGTGAGCCAGGTGTTGGTAAGACAGCAGTAGTTGAAGGGCTGGCACAGAGAATTCTTAATGGCGACGTGCCTGAAGGACTTAAGGACAAGACAATCTTTGCC
>JAGHTQ010000008.1 GCA_018065295.1 Candidatus Colimonas fimequi
CCAGGAATATTGTAAACGATGAAGCCTTCATCGTTAGTTCCTTGGTTAATTGTAATTCCGAAAGCTCTAAGAACATCAAGGCTCAGATCAACGTAGCCGGCAGATTCCAGCTTAGTTGTAAGTGCCAGGCTGCTGTCACCATCAAGAATAGGCAGTGCGAAAAGAAGTCCAGTGATAAACTGTGAACTTACATTGCCAGCCAGCTTATATTCGCCAGCTGTCAGCTTGCCATTAATAGTGCAAATCTCAACGCCGTTGCCAACGTTTCCAGTCATGTTAAACTTGCAGCCGTGAGCCTCCATCTCTTCCTTGAGTGGTGAGAGGGGACGCTGTGGCAGCTTGCCTGAACCGATGAAAGTTGCTTCTTCCTTCAGAGCCATGGCAACTGGAATCATGAAGCGGATAGTTGATCCGCTCTCATTGCAGTCAAGGCGAGGGCAATCTGTGTCCAGTGCTGCAAGGCAGGCCTTAGTCGCCTCGATGTCCTTGTTAAAGGACGGGATCTGAAGAGAAATGTTTCCTCCTGCTAGCTGCGCCAACCTCAACGCAATTAAAACGCGGTGGGCGTGAGACTTAGAGGGGATGGCCTCGATAGTTCCCGATAATTTAGTTGGAGTGATAGTTACTTTCATTATTTAACTCCGTATGCGATAAACTGTTCCAGCTTGCTTACTGGAATTGTCTTAAGTCTGCATTTACCCATTGTAACTGGAATAACCAGTGTGATGTTGTCTCCGCGACGCTTCTTGTCTGAGAGAGCCACATCAGCCAGTTCCCATGCGCTGAATGGGCATTCGAGAGGGAAGCCAAAGCGTTCCAGGATCTCGATTAAGTCTTCGCTGCACTTCTCAATAGTCCAGCCAAGTCTGTCACTGGCAATTGCAACGATCTTCATGCCGATTGCAACTGCGTGGCCATGACTGATTCTATAGTTGCTGCACTTCTCGATGCCGTGAGCGATAGTGTGACCGAAGTTAAGAAGCTGTCTTGAGCCGTGGTCACGTTCGTCTTCCTCAACAACCTGTCTCTTAACTTCAACTGCCATTGCTGCCAGAGTAGTCAGGAATTCAGGGTCGTCGATAGTACGCTTCTTCTGGATAGCCTCCAGGATGAGTTTGTCTGCAATCATTCCCGCCTTGATTGCTTCTGCGATACCGTCAAGCTTCAGATCGTATGAGAGAGTCTCAAGAACGTTAGGGTCAAAGAGCACCAGGCTTGGCTGCCAGAATGCGCCTGCCAGATTCTTGCCAGCTCTCAGGTTAACACCTGTCTTGCCGCCAACTGATGAGTCAACGCATGCCAGAAGTGTAGTTGGAACCTGAATGAACTCAACACCTCTAAGGTAAGTTGCAGCTGCGAAGCCGGTAACGTCACCAACAATACCGCCGCCGAATGCCAGCAGCAGGTCGGTTCTTGTGAAGTTCTTGCTTGTCAGGAAGTCCAGAATCTGCTCGATTGTCTCCATTGACTTAGTCTCTTCGCCGCCCTGGAATACGAACTTATATACTTCGAATCCAGCAGCTCTAAGTGACAGAAACAGAGTCTGATCAGGCTGAGCGTACAACTGGTTAACTGTAGCGTCAGTTACTATGCAGATTTTCTTGCCTTCAAGCTTACCTGTGAGCGGGTCATCCTTAAGGCCCAGTGATTCTTTGATATAAAATCCTGAGTGCTGCAGGATGCCAGGGTTCATTACTACGTCATAATCTCTTGAAGCGTGTACGGGAATTTTAATCATAATATCTCCAATCTGCGTGTGCCAGCCTTTTAAGTCTGGCACCGCTCCGATTTATCATCGATCGTCTAGAATATTTCGCCGTCGATAATTGCCTTCTTCTCACGACCGTCGCGGAGAAGTTCGCAAAGTGTGTCAGCGTCATTTGCTTTTATCGCGTCGCTGTATGCCTTAAGGTTCTCGATGAGAGTGTCGATCTCTTCTACCAGGAATTCTGGGTTCTCAAGGAACAGCTCAGTCCACATGTGCTCGTTCAGCTTAGCAACTCTTGTCATGTCCTTATATGAACCTGCAGAGAAACCTGCGTGAACCATAGCAGTAGGGCTCTTGATGTATGCGTTTGATACAACGTGGCAAAGCTGTGATGTGAAAGCGATCTTCCTGTCATGGTCTTCAGGTGTAGTGATAGCGAAGTTAGTGAAACCGATCGCTGAGAACAGTTCCTTAACTGTCTCTACGTCCTGAATTGTGCCCTTAGTTGAGCAAAGTACCATTGAAGCGTTGTTAAAGAGTGACTTCTTAGCATATGCGAATCCGGAGTGTTCCAGACCTGCCATAGGGTGTCCACCCATGAAGAGGAAACCCTTCTCTTCGCCAAGAGGAATCAGCTCGTCGCAAACGATTCTCTTAACACCACTGCAGTCGATTACGATGGCGCCCTTCTTGATTAAATCAGCGTGATCCTTAACGTAATCGATGGTTGCCTGTGGATAAAGCGCAACTATTATTATATCACAATGTGGCAGAATTTTGTCAGTGAGAGGCGCCTCAATTGCGTCTACCAGGACAGCTTTTGCCATGGTTTGTTCTGAAATATCGTATCCATATACAGTGTGGTCTGTGCTCTGGCTAATTGACTTGGCCAGTGAGCCGCCGATAAGTCCAAGACCTACGATTCCTATTTCCATCTTATGCCTCCTAAAAATTGGAGCGGTGTCAGACCTGAAGGACTGACACGCGCGAATTCTATCTGTTGCCAAAAGCGAATGGTCTGATACCATTAACGCCTACCATCATTTCTGCGAATGCTGCTGGAGTCAGTGACTGAGCGCCATCGCAAAGTGCTTTAGCTGGGTTGTTGTGAACTTCGATCATAAGACCATCCGCGCCTGCAGCTGTAGCAGCCAGTGCCATTGGAGCAACCAGACTAGCAACGCCTGTAGCGTGTGAAGGGTCAACAACTACTGGCAGGTGAGTCAGTTCCTTAAGGAGTGCAACTGACGCCAGGTCCAGAGTATTTCTAGTTGAAGTTTCGAATGTTCTAATACCTCTCTCGCAAAGGATAACTTTCTCATTACCGCCTGCCATGATGTATTCTGCACTCATGAGCAGCTCCTGAACTGTACTTGAAAGACCTCTCTTAAGGAGGATTGTCTTGTTAGTGTGACCCAGTTCCTTGAGGAGTTCGAAGTTCTGCATGTTTCTAGCGCCAACCTGAATAACGTCAACGTCTTCGAACAGGTCCAGGTGAGCCAGGTCCATGATTTCTGTAACGATAGGAAGACCAGTCTCTGCCTTAGCAGCTGATAACAGCTTGAGACCTTCTTCTCTCATTCCCTGGAATGCATAAGGCGAAGTTCTTGGCTTGAATGCGCCACCTCTCAGGAGTCCAGCACCAGCAGCCTGTACATCTCTAGCTACTTCCTTAATCTGCTTTTCTGATTCAACTGAGCAAGGACCAGCGATAACCTGGAAGTTGCCGCCACCAATCTTAACGCCAGGAGCGATTTCGATTACTGTATCTTCTGGGTGGAACTTACGGTTAGCGTTCTTATATGGTTCCTGAACTCTCTTAACAGTCTTAACGATATCAAGAGCGTTGATAAGGTCGATATCAACAGCAGCTGTATCGCCAACAAGACCCATGATTGTTGATGACTGACCTTCACTATAGTGGATGTCAAGATTCATGCTCTTCAGCCAGTTTGTTAAGTTCTCCAGTTGTCTCTTGTCAGGATTGTCCTTTAAAATTACGATCATTGCTTGCCTCCTAAATAATGCACCTTAATAAAAAACTCCGTCAGTGAATTTCACTAACGGAGTAATAATAAGTTCTAAGTTGTTGATCAGAAGTTATTATCTCTTTGCAGCAAAATTCACCTTACCCATAAATGAAGTAAAGTAATAATAGTAATATTCAGCTGCAAAAGTCTTAGTAAACATTTCGCTTGTTTCCTTCCGATTTATTGACGTGGTAATCACGATTAATAAAAGTTTAGCACTATACTTTATCACTGTAAAGCATTTTCCTGTAATTATACGCAAGAACGTTGGAAAATGTGGGTTTCGCCCCTATTCCAAGTCCATATCAGGCACGATATCAGGGTCGAAATCCAGAATAATGTCGTTATGTGATAACTGAACATGGCCCTCACTTGAAACCTTAAATTCCAGTGTGTCTTTTTCTTCCATATTCCAGCAGAATGGTGGATCGAAATCCTCAGTGTTGAAATCTATTGTAAGTGAACCAGCTATATAGCGATTATTTTCTTCTGCAACTTCAACGCTCTTGATGTCGCCCATGATTCCAGGATTGCCAGCGGCCTGATCAAATATGCTGAAATAACCATCCTCGGTAATAGTCAGGTGATAGAAACTTGTATCTGTAACTCCATCTGATGCAGTCTCTTGACAATTCCAGTCACCAATAAGCTGCGCTGGAAGTGATGGACTTGATGTGCCGCAAGAACACATGGCGAGTGCCAGAAGTGTAATTGCAGTAAGTGCCATGAGCACGCGTGATAATCTTCTCATAACTTCACTCCCTAGTTTGTCTTCTTCTTAGTGAACACAATGAAATAAAGTGCTGTCAGGAAGAGAAGTGCTACAATCATCCAAGGGATGAAGTAGTTCATGCCGATTCCTGAGAACTTGTCGATGTAGCCCTTGATGTAAATAACGATGATAATCGCTGGAAGAACGTAAGTCATGTAGCCCTTGAGGAATGTTGGGAAGCGCATGCCTTTGCCCGCGTTGGCTTCAGCAACAAAGTTGTCCCAGCCCCAGCCGTTCTTCTTGATACAGAACATCAGGTATACGATTGCGCCAAGTGGCAGCAGGTTGTTTGATACGATGAAGTCTTCCAGATCCATGATTGCAGAGCCAGGTCCCAGTGGCTGAATGCCTGAGAGTACGCTAAAGCCCAGAATACATGGCAGTGAAAGAACGATAAGTGCAATGGCGTTAAAGAGTACAGCCTTCTTGCGGCTCCATCCCCAAAGGTCCATGGCAAATGACAGGATGTTCTCAAATACAGCAACTACTGTTGAGAACGCTGCACATGTCAGGAACAGGAAGAAGAGCGATGCCCAGATTCTGCCGCCTGCCATCTGGTTGAAGATGTTTGGCAGAGTGATGAAGATCAGTGAAGGACCTGCACCTGGCTCTACGCCAAATGAGAAGCATGCAGGGATAATGATCATGCCGGCCATGAGTGCTACGAATGTGTCCAGTACAACTACGCTCATTGCATCACCAGTAAGTGCCTGTGATTTGTCCTTATAGCTACCGCAGATGGCCATTGAACCGATACCAAGGCTGAGTGTGAAGAATGCCTGTGACATTGCTGCGAATACTACGTTACCAAGACCTTTAGCCTGAATTGTAGCCATGCTTGGAACCAGGTAGAACTTAACGCCTTCGCTTGAGCCTGGAAGCATCAGTGAGTGAATAGCCAGAACGCCGATCATAACCAGAAGACCGATCATCATATATTTTGTTATTTTCTCAACGCCGTTCTGAAGGCCAAGAGCGCATACGGCAAATGACACGACAGTAGCTACGATCATCCAAAATGTCATAGTTGCTGGCTGCTGAGTCATTACACCGAACATGTTGCCAACTTCATCTGCGCTTAGAACGCTGCTTGTGAAGTCGCCGCGAACGCTTCTGAAGAAGTAGTAAACCATCCATCCAGCTACCATTGTGTAGAACATCATGAGCAGGTAATTACCTGCCATGCCCATGTAGCCGAAGTTGTGCCAACGTCCGCCTTCTGGCTGGAGTTTCTTAAATGAAGTTGCAACACTTCTGCGACTTGCTCTACCTACTGCGTATTCACATACCAGAATAGGGAAGCCCAGAATTGCCAAGAATATAAGATATATCACGATAAATGCAGCTCCGCCGTATTCACCGCACATATATGGGAATTTCCATACGTTACCGATACCTACAGCGCATCCTGCAGATACCATGATGAATCCAAGTCTGGATCCGAAACTTTCTCTTGCCACGTCTAATTCTCCTTATCATCGTAGTTACTAGTTACACAACATTATATATGAATTAAAAGCAATAAAAAAGGGTGTTCATGTGAACACCCTCAGTCAATTAGCAATTTTGACAAATTACTTAGCCAGAACCTTCTTCAGCTTAGCATATCTTGGAAGTGAGTTAACATATGCGATTTCTGGTTCGCCCTGGATAAGTGGCAGTGCGTAGTCATAGAATTCCTTAGTTACGAAGTTCTTAGTGATCCATTCTGCTGGAACCTTCTTCTCCTGGTTAGCTACGTCGTTAAGTGGTACGAGTACCATTTCGCCAACATAGTCGCCATCTTCTTCATAAGTACGCTTGATACCTACCATGAAGCCAGTTTCGCCCGCAACAGCCTTCTCAACTGCAGTCTTACCAGCCATAACTGCTTCGTTAATGTCTGTAGCTGAAGCCTGGTGAGCAGCAGCTCTCTGGAGCAGTGAAAGTTCGATACCTCTTACCTTAACGTCCATTCTGCCCTTAACAGCTTCTGCAAGTCTAGCAGCAAGGCCGCCCAGCTGAGCGTGACCGAAACCGTCAGTTGCTGAAGTTTCTGCTTCTGATACGAATGAACCGTCTGCATAGTGGATACCTTCTGATACAGCTACCATGCAGTTGCCAGTTTCTTCATATACGTTTCTTACGTCCAGAAGGAACTGTTCCATGTCGAAGTCATTTTCTGGCAGGTAGATAAGGTCAGGACCTGCACCAGCCATAGTTGCCAGTGAAGCAGCAGCTGTAAGCCAACCTGCGTGTCTACCCATTACTTCTACGATAGTGATCATACCTGTGTCATATACTTCTGTGTCCTTACGGATTTCCATGCATGCTGTAGCGATGTACTTAGCAGCACTTGCGAAACCTGGGCAGTGGTCTGTGCCAATCAGGTCGTTGTCGATTGTCTTTGGAACGCCCATAACACGGCAGTCATAACCAACGCTCTCCATGTAACGGCTAACCTTGTTGCAAGTATCCATTGAGTCGTTACCGCCGTTGTAGAAGAAGTATCTTACGTCATACTTCTTGAAGATTTCAAGAATTCTCTTATAGTCTGTGTCATCAACTTCTGGATCTGCAATCTTATAACGGCATGAGCCAAGTTCTGATGATGGAGTGTTTGTCAGAAGAGCCAGTTCGCGTTCTTCTTCTTCATCCATTACGAAAAGTCTGTCACCCAGAACACCCTTGATACCGTGTTCTGCGCCATAAACCTTAGTGATTTCTGGAGCGTCCAGAGCAGCTCTGATTACGCCATATGCGCTAGCATTGATAACTGATGTTGGACCACCTGACTGTCCGAAGATGCATGCGCCTCTTAATACGTTATTCATTTTTATACCACCTTTACCTTCTTAATATATAGATAAAACTAATGCCTAATTCACACGGTTACTTCGCCAAAAGTAACCCACCAAATCGATATTATACCACCATCTGTAAATAGTGCAAACTTTTTGGGCAAAAAAACAAAAAAGCCCATAAAATGGGCTTTTTCAGAGGTTATAAGGGGTATCTACTGTTCGATTTCTTCATGGCCTTTTTCTTCAAGTTCGAACTTGATATTCTTGATTTCGCCATTACGAACGATAGTGTACTTAATCTTGTCGCCAGGCTTCTTTGTTGTGATGATAGTTGAAAGTTCATCGAATGTAGAGATGATCTTATCATCTACAGCGTATACCATATCTCCAGGCTGGAATCCTGCTTCCTTAGCATGCTTGCCAATAACTTCTGCGATGTATACTGCAGTCTGCTGCTGGCTCTGGCCGCCGCCAAAGAACTCATCGAATCCGCCTGATTCACCGCCCTGGCCTGAAACATATCCTTCCTGATATGACATGCCAGTGTATGCTTCGCCGCTAACATAGCCCTTTTCCATGAGCTGGTTAGCAACTTCAGCAGCTGTGTTAATTGGAATTGCGAATCCCAGACCTTCTACGTCAG
>JAGHTQ010000081.1 GCA_018065295.1 Candidatus Colimonas fimequi
CATCGTTGAGACTGGTGGCACAATCAGAGAGAATAACCTTAAGGTTATCGAAGAATTCAAGGACATCAGTGCTAGATTCATCGCTAACAAGACTAGCTTTAAGTTTGAGAACGAGATGATTACTGACATGATGAACGCACTGGCAGAGAAGGTAGAATAATGAGCAGATTTATTAGCAAGAAATACGAATCACTTGTACCATACACACCAGGCGAACAGCCTAAGGTAGTTGGCAAACTGATTAAATTAAACACAAACGAGAATCCATATGCACCATCACCGGCCGTAGTTCAGGCTGTAGCTAAGGCGGAGGAAGTAGCTGATCTGAAGCTGTATCCACAGCCAGATCCTACTGCACTTATCGAAGCTATCGCAGACTTTAACGGCCTTAAGGCAGATCAGGTAATGGTAGGTAACGGTTCAGATGAAGTTCTGGCATTTATCTTCATGGCATTTCAGAATGAAGAAGCTAAGATCGTTTATCCAGAAATCAGTTATAGCTTTTATCCGGTATATTGTGATACTTTCCAGGCTAATGGTGTGCCGGTACCACTTGATGAGAATTTCAGAGTTGTACCAAGTGACTACTTTAACGCAGGTGGCACTATCGTAATCACTAACCCTAATGCGCCTACAGGCATCGCACTGACACTGGAAGAAATCAGGAGCATCCTTGATAATAACAGGGATAACGTGGTTGTTATCGACGAAGCATACGTTGATTTCGGTGCAGAGAGTGCAGTTTCCCTTATCGATGAATACGATAACCTTTTGGTAGTTCAGACCTTCTCCAAGTCAAGAAGTCTTGCGGGAGCACGAGTTGGATTCGCTATGGGAGCATCAGAACTTATCGCAGATCTTAACAAGATCAAGTTCAGCTTCAACCCTTATAATCTCAACCGTCTCAGCATTATCGCAGCTACAGAGGCCATGAATGATGTTGATTATCTCTTCGAGACAACTTCTATGATTATGTCTACAAGGGAGAGATTCGTAACAGAGATGAAGGCACTGGGATTCAAGGTGCTTCCATCAATGTCAAACTTCGTATTCGTATCAAGTGATAAAATCAGTGGTGAAGAATACTTCACAGCACTGAGAAAATATAATATTATCGTTAGATACTTCAAGACTGCTAAGATCAGTAACTTCGTCAGAATCACAATCGGTACTGATGAAGACATGATGGCACTCATCGAGGCGACTAGAGAAATTCTGAGTGGTAGATAGGCATAGGTGATAAAAATGAGAAGAAAGAAGATTGTTAGAGATACTAAAGAAACTAAGATCGTTCTGGCACTGGAAGTAGACGGTACCGGAGCATATGAAATAAATACAGGCTGCGGATTCCTCAATCACATGATGGAATTATTCGCAAGACACGGTAGATTCGATCTGGCTATCGACTGCAATGGTGATACAGATGTTGACTACCATCACACTACAGAAGATATCGGTATCGCACTTGGCCAGGCTTTCAAGGAATCCCTGGGCGACAAGCGCGGCATCTACAGATATGGCAGCATGCTCCTTCCTATGGACGAAGCACTGATCATGACAGCCGTTGACATTAGCGGCAGATGTTCTGTTAACTTCGATGTTGACATGCCTAGTGATAAGGTCGGCGATTTCGACACTGAACTGGTTAAGGAATTCATCCTGGGCCTTGCTAGAGAAATGGGTCTGACAGTTCACGTTAAGATGCTTGCTGGTGAGAACACTCACCACATTATCGAAGGCATCTTCAAGAGCCTTGCTAGATCACTTCGTGCAGCATGCGCTAT